>CALJXB010000469.1 GCA_937974415.1 uncultured Kiloniellales bacterium | reverse complement strand
GTGAAGACCCGCGGCGACCTGGCCAGCGCCAGCGAAGCCCTGGGGACCCGCCAGCGGGCGCGAATCGTCCGAGCGACACAGGCCTTTCTCCAGCAGCGGCCCCATTTGGCGCAAATGTCACTCAGATTCGATGTGATCCTTATTGCGCCAGGCCGACTTCCGCGCCACCTAATGGATGCCTGGCGTCCGGAGTCTGAAGGTTAAGGCCTTGCACGATAAAAAACCCGGCTTCGCAGCCGCGGCTGCCCTCGCGCTCATCGCCGTGGCTTTGGCCGCATGTTCCCCGACCACCGCCGCCGTCGGGGCGGGCGCTACGGTCGGCGCCACCGCGGTGCAGGACCGCGGGGTCAAGGGAGCGGCGAGCGATACCTGGATCCGCGCCGAGATCAATCAGAAGCTCTTGGCCCACAGCGGCGAGCTATACCTCGACGTCCATCTGCAGGTGCAAAACGGCCGCGTCTTGCTAAGCGGCACGGTCCCGACGCCGGAGGCACAAGTCGAGGCGGTCCGCATCGCCTGGCTGCCGGACGGCGTTCGCGAGGTGATCAACGAAATGGAGGTAAGCGACGACGGCTCCTTCACCGACTATGCGCGCGACCGCTGGATCGAGGCACGGCTGCGCGCCAAGCTACTCGGCGATAAGGACGTCAACTCGCTCAACGTTTCCATCGAATCGGTCAATCAGTCGGTCTATCTGATCGGCGTCGTCCACAGCGAGGACGAACTAAACCGGGTCGTCGGCCACGCCAAGACCGTGCCTTACGTGCGCCGGGTGGTGAGCTACCTCACCCTCAAGCCGAGCTCGAGCTCATGACCAGGCCAGGCGGGGCGGCCGGAGTCCTCGACGGCGCAGAGCTGGAAGCGCGCCTGCGGGTGATCGGCGAGGGACCGGACGAAGCGATCGACCTGGCCGAGACCGGCCTGCTGCTGGCCGCCTACCGCCGGCGGGACCTCGACTTCGAGCGCTACCGGCACCACCTCAGCCTGCTGGTCCGCGACGCCGCCGACATGGGGCACACGCTGGAGGCCGAGAGCTCCGTCTCGGCCCGTGCCGAGGTGCTGCGCGCCGTGCTGGCCGAGCGCTACGGCTACGCCGGCGACCGTGACACCTACGACGATCTGCAGAACGCCGACTTGGCGCGGGTGATCGACCGGCGCACGGGTCTGCCCGTCGCCCTCGGCCTGCTCTACGTCCACACCGCCGTACAGCAGGGCTGGGACGCCGCGGGCATCAATTTCCCCGGCCACTTCATGATTCGCCTGACGCACGGCCCGGAGGCCGCGATCCTCGACCCCTTCAACGGCGGTGTCGTGCGCACCGCGAGCGACCTCCGCGCCATGCTCAAGGCCTACGGCGGATCGGAGGCGGAGCTCGCGGCCGGCGACACCGCCGACGTCGCCCGCCGGGAGCTGCTGCTGCGCCTGCAGAACAACATCAAGCTGCGCCTGCTGGCGGCCGGCCGCACCGGGGAGGCCGTCGAGGCCGTGGAGACCATGGTCATGCTGGCGCCCGGCAACGCCCATCTGTGGCGCGAAGCCGGCGTTCTGCAGGGCGAGCTCGGCAATCTGCGGGCCGCCATCGCGAGTCTCCAGCATGGCCTTCAGCTGGGCCTCGAGCCGCCGCAAGCGGCCGAAGCGACGGCGCTCCTGCAGCGCTACCGGGGCCGCCTGCACTAGGCCTCTGCGGAGACGGTATGGCGTAAGCCGCGACGGCACGCGCCAAAGCCGCTATAGTCCCGCGACCGGTGGTGCGAGAAACGAAGGAACCCGATACATGAGCCTGGCCGTAGCCATTCAGATGGACCCCATGGATGCCATCGATATCGAGGCCGACAGCACCTTCGCGCTGGCTTTGGAGGCCCAGCGCCGGGGCCACGGGCTCTATCACTACCTGCCCCAGGCCCTGACCTTCCGCAACGGTCGGGTCTCGGCGCGGGCTCAGGCGCTGGAAGTGCGCCGTGAGCTCGGCAATCACTTCTCGCTGGGCACACCCGAGGTGATCGACCTGGCCGGCGTCGATGTGGTGCTGATGCGCCAGGACCCGCCCTTCGACATGGCCTACATCACGGCCACCCATTTGCTCGAGCACATCCACCCGGACACCCTGGTGGTGAACGATCCCATCCATGTGCGCAACGCGCCGGAGAAACTCTTCGCCACCCATTTCTGCGACCTCATGCCGCCGACGCTGATCACCAGCGACAAGCAGCAGATTCTGTCATTCCGGGCTGAATACGAGGACATCATCGTCAAGCCACTCTATGGCAACGGGGGCGCCGGCGTGTTTCACGTGCCACCGGGCGACGAGAACCTGAACGCCTTGATGGAGATGTTCACCAGCCTCTACCGCGAGCCGGTCATGGTCCAGAAATACCTTCCGGAAGTGCGCGACGGCGACAAGCGGATCATCCTCATCGACGGCCGGCCGGCCGGCGCGCTCAATCGCATACCGCCGGCCGGCGAGGCGCGCTCCAACCTGCACGTCGGCGGTCGCCCGGTGAAATCCGAGCTTGATCGCCGCGATCACGAGATCTGCGAGGCCATCGGGCCGTCCTTGATCGAGCGCGGCCTGATCTTCGTCGGCATCGACGTGATCGGCGGCTACATGACCGAGATCAACGTCACCTCCCCCACCGGCATCCAGGAAATCGACCGCTTCGACGAGGTCTCGCTCGAACGGGAGATCTGGGACGCCATCGAGGCCCGCTATGCCAGCGGCCATTCCGCCGCCGAACACGTGCGCCGGCGCGAAGCGTGAGGGTGTTTTTTTGATAGGTGACTGCGCCGGTCTACATGATCATGTCGCGGATCCAGCCGCGCGCAGCACCCGTCTCCGCCGCACCCTCAGCCCTCGACCTGGTTTTCCAGCGGCACGCCGGCCAGCCAGCGCTCCAAATTGTCGGCGAAGAAGTCGGCGAAGCGTACTGTCCAGTCCGGCACCGCGTCGGCCACGTGCGGGGTCAGGATGACGTTCTTCAGCCCCCAAAGCGGGCTATCCGCGGGCAGCGGCTCGGTCTCGAAGACGTCGAGATAGGCGCCGCCCAGACGGCCCTCTTCCAGGGCCGCGATCACGGCGGCTTCGTCGACCACCGGGCCACGCGCGGTGTTGACCAAGAGGGCGCCGGGCTTCATGCAGTCCAGCGCCTCGCGGTCGATGGTGTGGCGGGTCGCCTCGTCGAGGCGCAGATGCAGGCTGACCACGTCGGCTTCGCCAAGGACCTGGTGCAGCGCCTCCGGCGGATAGAGCGCGTCCACCGCCGGATGGGGCACTCCGCTGCGGCGCAGCCCCAGGACCCGCATGCCGAGCGCCTTGGCGTGCGCCGCGACGCGGCCGCCGATCTGGCCGAGGCCGACCACCGCAAGGGTCTGGCCGGCCAGGGGGCGGAAAAAGTGCTGCCGCCATTCGGCACGGCGCTGCTGGTCCAGGTAGCGGGGGAAGCCGCCGTTCAGCATCAGAATCGCGGCGATGCAGGTTTCGGCCTGAAACGGGGCGAGCACGCCGGCGCAGTTGGTCACCGTCAGGCGCTCGCCGTCCCAGGGCTGGATATGCTCGTAGCCCGAGCCGCCGACCTGAAACCACTCGACCGTCGGAAAATCCACCGCCGGGCGATGCTCGGCCGGAGGAAAATTGGGTTGCTTGATGGAAAAGATCGCCTGGGGCCGCACGCGCTCCAGGGCCGCCGGAACCGCTTCGCCGTTGGTGGCATAGTCGATCGTCAGGCCCGGAAAACGCGCGGCGAGCGCATCGCGAAAGTCCTCCGGCCGGTCGTGCAGCACCAAGACGCGGCAATCGCCGGGCGCCGCCACGGGCGCTACCGCAAGCTGGAGAGGTTGGCGATCAGCGCCGTGTGGGTTCGCTTGATGCCCTCGGCGATCTTGTGGGCCCGATCGAGGTCCGGCGAACAGCATTGATGGGCGACCTTGACGCAGCGCTCGGACTCTTCCAACACCGCCTCGATGATCTCTTTCTCGACGGCGTCGGCGATCGCCTTGGCCTGATCCGCATTCGGACTGGATTCCAACAGTCCGCCGATCGCCTCGGCGGCGCGCTCAGCGCGATTGCGAAAATTCATGGGTGCCTCCCCCTCGTGTTCCCGTGTTTGCGCTGCAAGAGTAGCG
>CALJXB010000468.1 GCA_937974415.1 uncultured Kiloniellales bacterium | reverse complement strand
CATAATCCACATCGAAATTTTCGAGCCGGATCGCATGAACGTAGGGAAAGGGGCCGGCCAGATAGTCCTGGGTCTGCTCGACATCCTCCTGGTCGAGGCCGAGCTGCCAATTCGCCCGATCGTCGGCGCCGCGTTCGAGGGAAAGCCTCCCGCCTTCGATCGTCAGTTCGGTGGTATCGAAATTTCCGAACAGCAGCGTGATCAAATCTGCGGCGACGTCGAGCCGGTCGATGGCCAGCATGGTCGGGTCGCTTGCCCAGGAGGCGTTGGCCAGCGTCAGGTCGCGCGCCGTTATGGTCGGCTTCAGCGATATCGTGAAGGTAATGTGACCTCTGATATCCAGGTCCCTGGAGGTGATTTCTTTGACCTTAGCGGCGATAGCGCCTTTGTAGTCGTCCAGGTCCAGGTTGCGCAGAACGAGGTAGCCCGCCAGCCCTAGGGCAACGACCAGCGCCAGCAAGCCAGTAATTGTCAGCCGAAGAATGCGCATGTCGGAGCCTCGTTTCAGCCGTTACACACTGCCGACCGGGGGTTCTCTATTGGTGGCCGGCGCCGCAGTGCCAGCGATCAAGCCTCACGGGACGAGATTAGTCGCCCTCCCACCAAGATATACAGCCTATCGCGTTGCCCGATGAATTTCGTGATCCTAGTATCGATCCAAGCGATAGGCTTGGTATCAAATATGCCGATGCACTCACCCGATGGCAAAGCCGTTGCAGCATTGGCTCGCAGAATGCAGTCGATCGATTTCCCTGCAGGCTGCAAATCGACAGGATGCGAAGAGCTCGATTGGGTGGGAGGGGCACGCTTGTTTGCTCCGGCAATTCCATGTGGGCGTTGGATCGGACACGGGTTTTAGGGGGGGACATGGCCAGACTCTTCATCGACGCCGATGCCTGCCCGGTCCGCCAGGAGGCGGAACGGGTTGCCGAGCGCCATGGGCTCGCGGTCTTCGTGGTCTCCAACGGCGGCATCCGGCCGAGCCGCTCTCGGCTGGTCGAAACCGTGATCGTGGCGGAGGGGCCGGACGCGGCGGACCTCTGGATCGCCGAGCGGGTCGGGCCTGGCGATATCTGCATCACCCAGGACGTGCCGCTGGCCGCCCGGTGCCTGGCGGCGGGCGCCATGGCGCTGCGCCCCGACGGCGAGGCCTTCACCCAAGCCAACATCGGCAATGTGCTCGCCACGCGGGACCTCATGGCCGACATCAGGGCGGCCAATCCCCTGGCGGCAGGCGGCGGCGGGCAGGCCTTCACCAAGGCCGATCGCTCGCGCTTCCTCGATGGGCTGGAGAGATTGGTGCAGGCAGCGAAGCGCGCGCAAGGCGCGTAACCCCGTTTAGGCCTCGCTTTGATCCTGCATGGCGGCCAGGACCCGCGCCATGTTCGATATCACCCAGACCTCGGCGATCAATGCGCCTTCCATGCGGAAGATGACCAAGCCTTCGTAACGCAGGGTCTTGTCGGTCGGCGCGAAGCCGAGGTATTCGCCCATATGGGTGCCTTCGCCTTGGAACCGCATGACCACCTTGTCGCCGTCGAACAGCAGGTCCAGGACCCTGTGCTGGATGTCCGGAAAGGCGGCCTGGGTCGGGCGCATGTAGCCGTCGCGGAAGGCCGGGATGCCGATCATGTCGTGGCCGCCGCAGTCGCCGGATCCGCCGTGGTGCATGACGGCATCCTCTGTGAAGACCTCCGAAACGACATCGAGGTTCTGCTGGTTCCAGATCTCCTCGATGAGGCGCTCCATGGTTTGCCTGTAAGTTTCGATTTCGGACATGCGCGCTACCCCGTCTTGGGTTCCAATACTGGCGGCAAGCTAGCCCGCAGTAGGGGCTATCGCAAATGCGAAAGGGCCGCCACCGGGATCGTCCGGGGCGGCCCCTTGCTGTTATCGAATTCGGCGCGCGTTTACGCCACGGTCTGGCTGGCGACGCCTTTCTCGGTGAAGAGCTGCTCCAGCTCGCCGGTCTCGGCCATCTCGCGCACGATGTCGCAGCCGCCGACGAACTCGCCCTTGACGTAGAGCTGGGGGATGGTCGGCCAGCTCGAGAAGTCCTTGATACCCTGGCGCAGGCCGGGGTCCTGCAGCACGTCGATGCCTTTGAACTTGACGCCCAGGTGAGAGAGGATCTGCACCACCGCGGCCGAGAAGCCGCATTGCGGGAAGACCGGCGAGCCCTTCATGAAGAGCACCACGTCGTGGCCTTCCACCTCGCCGCGGATCTGTTCGAAGACTGTATTCATGGACCAGACCTTTCGTCCGTTATCGCTCGTGTTCCTCGTCGCTGTCGCGTTGCCGCGCGCGGCCTCTGCGCTCGCCGCCGTTAGGCGTCGGGCGGCGCCGAGGTCTGCAGCGCCAGCGCGTGCAATTCCGTTCCCATGCGCCCCTGCAGCGCCTGATAGACCATCTGATGCTGCTGCACCCGGCTCTTGCCCTTGAAGGCCTCGGAGACCACGTAGGCGGCGTAGTGGTCGCCGTCGCCGCGCAGGTCCTCGATGGTGACCTGGGCGTCGGGAATCGACGCCTTGATCAAGGTCTCGATCTCCGTCGGGTCCATCGGCATGCTTGCGGATCCTCCTAAACCTGACTGACTCTAACTGGGCCAGCCGCGCCCTCAGGCGCCCTCCATATAGTCGGGCAGCCAGCGCTCGTGCGCCCGGCGCAGGTCGTCGAGAGATATGGTGTCTCCCTCCGGCAGGGTCAATGCCGTCCCGCCCGTCGTGCCGATGCGCGCCGCCGGGACGCCCGCCGCTTCGGCCGCCTCCAAGAGTGCCGCCAGGAGCGCCGCGTCGTCCTCAGTCGTTACAATGTAGCGCGCCTGGTCTTCCCCGAACAACCATGCGTGAATTGGGGGTGAATCCGGCGCGTCCGGCGGTGGCCCCGAGATTTCCGCGCCGCGGCCGCCCATCAGCGCCATTTCGGCCAGCGCCACGGCGAGGCCGCCGTCGGAGACGTCGTGGCAGCCGTCGACTTGGCCGGCGGCGATGAGGCCGCGCACGAAGTCGCCGTTGCGGCGCTCGGCGGCCAGGTCGACGGGCGGCGGCGCGCCGGCTGCGAGGTCCGTACGGCCCGCGATCACCCTGAGATAGCTGGACGCGCCCAGATGGCCCCGGGTCTCGCCGATCAGGACGATGGCCTCGCCGTCGGCCGTGAAGGCGCCATCGGCGATGCGCTCGATGTCGTCGATCAGGCCGACCCCGCCGATCGCCGGCGTCGGCAGGATGGCCTCGCCGTTGGTTTCGTTGTAGAGCGAGACGTTGCCCGAGACGACGGGGTAGTCGAGCGCCCGGCAGGCCTCGCCCATGCCCTCGATGCAGCCGACGAGCTGGCCCATGATCCGCGGGCGCTCGGGATTGCCGAAGTTGAGGTTGTCGGTGACCGCCAGCGGCCGGGCGCCGACCGCGGTCAGGTTGCGCCAGGACTCGGCCACCGCCTGGGCGCCGCCGCGGCGCGGGTCGGCCCTGCAGTAGCGCGGCGTGCAATCAACCGCGACGGCGAGCCCGCGGTTGCTGTCGTGAATGCGCACCACTGCCGCGTCGCCGCCGGGCCGGCGCACCGTATCGGCCATCACCATGTGGTCGTACTGCTCCCAGACCCAGCGCTTGGAGCAGTGGTCGGGCGACCCGAACAGACGCAGCAACGCGGCGCCGAGGTCGGCCGGCGGCGCCACCTCGTCCGGCGCCACCTCGCCGAGCGACTCGGGCTCCGTCCACGGCCGCTCGTATTCCGGCGAGGCCTCGGCCAGGGGGTCGATCGGCAGGTCGGCGACCACCTCGCCATGGAGCTTGATGACCATGCGACCGGTCTCGGTCAGGTGGCCGACCACGGCGAAGTCCAGGTCCCACTTCTCGAAGATCTCCCGGGCGAGGTCCTGCTTGTCGGGCTTGAGCACCATGAGCATGCGCTCCTGGCTTTCCGACAGCATCATCTCGTAGGGCGTCATGCCGGTTTCCCGGCACGGCACCCGCGCCAGCTCGAGCTCGACCCCGGCGCCGCCCTTGGAGGCCATCTCGAAGGACGAGCAGGTGAGGCCCGCGGCGCCCATGTCCTGGATGCCGATGATGGCGTCGGTCGCCATGAGTTCCAGGCAGGCCTCGATCAGGAGCTTCTCGGTGAAGGGGTCGCCGACCTGCACGGTCGGCCGCTTGGCCTCGGAGTCCTCGCTGAACTCGGCCGAGGCCATTGTGGCGCCGTGGATGCCGTCGCGCCCGGTCTTGGAGCCGACGTAGACCAGCGGGTTGCCGTCGCCGGCCGCCGCCGAGGTGAAGATCCGGTCGGCCGGGGCGATGCCCACGGTCATGGCGTTGACCAGGATGTTGCCGTTGTAGGCCGGGTCGAAGTTGACCTCGCCGCCGACCGTCGGGATGCCGACGCAGTTGCCGTAGCCGCCGATGCCGGCGACCACGCCGGCCACCAGGTGCCGGGTCTTGGGATGGCCGGGGTCGCCGAAGCGAAGCGCGTTGAGGTTGGCGACAGGCCGGGCGCCCATGGTGAAGACGTCGCGCAGGATGCCGCCGACCCCCGTTGCCGCCCCCTGGTAGGGCTCGATGAAGGAGGGGTGGTTGTGGCTCTCCATCTTGAAGACGGCGGCCAGGCCCTCGCCGATATCGACCACGCCGGCG
>CALJXB010000467.1 GCA_937974415.1 uncultured Kiloniellales bacterium | reverse complement strand
GAGCCCACCAGAGAGCCGGCGATGATCAGCAGGTTGTTCTCCAGGGTGAAGCCGATGCCGGCCGCCGCCCAGCCCGAGTAGGAGTTGAGCATGGAGATCACCACCGGCATGTCGGCGCCGCCGATGGGAATGATGATCAGCACGCCCAAGGCCAGGGTGATCAGCACGATCAGCCAGAAGGCGACGCCCGATTCGGCGCGGCACAGCCAGATGACCAGTAGCACCGTCAGGATGCCGAGGCCCAGATTGAGCATGTGCTGCATCGGAAAGACGATCGGCCGGCCGCTCATGATGCCCTGCAGCTTGAGGAACGCGATGATCGAGCCGGTGAAGGTGATCGCGCCGATGGCCACGCCGATCGACATCTCGATGAGCGAGTTGAGCTTGATCGCCCCGGGCGAGCCGATGCCATAGGCGCTGGGGTTATAGAAGGCCGCCACCGCCACGAAGACTGCCGCGAGGCCGACCAGCGAATGGAACGCCGCGACCAGCTGCGGCAGCGCCGTCATCTGGACCCTCAGCGCGATAACCGTACCGATCGAGCCGCCGACCAGGACGCCGGCGAAGATCGTCAGCAGGTTGAAGCCCACACTTGGCAGCACCAAGAGCGTCGTCAGCACGGCGATCGCCATGCCGATCATGCCGAAGAGGTTGCCGCGCCGGCTGGTCTCGGGATGCGACAGGCCCTTCAGGGCCATGATGAAGCAGACCGAAGAAATCAGATAGAACAGCGCTGCGAAGTTCTCGTCCATGCCCCCGTCCCCGCCCTAGCGCTTCTTTTTCTTGAACATCGACAGCATGCGGTGGGTCACCAGAAAGCCGCCGAAGATGTTCACGCTGGCCAGCGTCACCGCGAGAAAGCCCATGACGTCGCTCACCCCGCCGCCGCCCGAGCCGGCCGCGATCAAACCGCCGACGATGATGACCGAGGAGATCGCGTTGGTGACGCCCATCAAGGGCGAGTGCAGCGCCGGAGTGACGCTCCACACCACGTGGTAGCCGACGAAGACCGCCAGCACCAGCACCGTCAGGCCGATCACAAGCGGCGAAAGCCCGGCGTGCTCCACCACTTGGGTGGACATCTGTGCCATCTCCTGGGCCAGACCCGACAAGCCCTCGGACAGGCTCTCAGCCTGTGCGGCCAGGTCGCCCGCCTGGCGGGATAGTTGATCACTCGCCATCGCTGTTATCCTCCTCGGGGCCGTCCTCGGCAGCCTCTGCCGGCGCCGCCTTCTCTTTCGGCTCGGCCGGGGCAAGGGCCGGGTGCACCACCGCGCCATCACGCGTGACGAGCGTGCCCTTGATGATCTCATCGTCCATGTCGATCGCCAGCTCCTTGGTTTCCTTGTCGATCAAAAGCTCAAGGAAGTTCAGCACATTGCGCGCATAGAGCTGGCTCGTATCGGCGGCCAGACGGCTCGCCACGTTCAAGTAGCCGACGATCTTGACGCCATCCTTGGTGGCGACCTTGCCCGCCTGGGTGAGCTCGCAGTTGCCGCCGGTCTCGACCGCGAGATCGACGATAACGGAACCCGGCTTCATGGATTTCACCATGTCCGCCGAGACAAGCTTCGGCGCCGGCCGGCCGGGGATCGCCGCGGTGGTGATCACCAAGTCCATCTTGGGAATGGTCTCGGCGATCAGGGCCGCCTGCTTCTCCTTGTAGGCGTCTGACATCTCCTTGGCGTAACCGGCGGCGGTCTCCGCCTGGCGGAACTCCTCGTCCTCCACGGCGACGAATTTGCCGCCCAGGGATTCGACCTGCTCCTTGGCGGCCGGGCGCACGTCGGTGGCGTGGACCACGGCGCCCAGGCGCCGCGCGGTGGCGATCGCCTGCAGGCCGGCCACGCCGGCGCCCATGACCAAAACGTTGGCCGGATTGATGCGCCCGGCGGCCGTCATCATCATGGGAAAGGCCTTGCCGAACTCCGCCGCGCCGTCCAACACGGCCTTGTAGCCGGCAAGGTTGGCCTGGCTGGACAGCACGTCCATGGATTGGGCGCGGGTCACCCGCGGCACGAGGTCCATGGCGAAGGCCGTCACGCCGGCCTTGGCGAGCGCCGCGATCTCGTCGCGCGCGCGCAGGGCATCCAGGTGCGCGATCAGCACGGTCCCCTTGGCGAAGAGGCCCAGCTCATCCTCCTTGCCGCCGATTTGCGGGCCTTGCACCTTGAGCACCACGTCGGCGCCGCCGATCGCGGCCTTGGCGCTGGCAGCGATTTTCGCGCCGGCGTCCTGATAGGCTTGGTCGACCATGGCGGCCCCTGCCCCGGCGCCCTTTTCCACCACCACGTCGCAGCCGAGCCCGACCAACTTCTTCACGGTCTCGGGCGAGCCGGCGACACGCGTTTCGTGCGCGCGCCGTTCCTTGGGAATGGCGATTTTCATCTGTCCGTCAACCCGGCTGTTGAGAGTGCCCCAGCATGCCCCCACGCAAAAATGGCCCTCTGGAAGGCTGCGGCCAAGATGGCGCGAGCGACCCTGTTTGCCAAGGACTTATCAACCGGCAAGCGGCACGCCAGCGCTCTTCAGGGCGGCCTTCTGCCGCTTCGCGAGTTTCTTTTCGTCGAAGTCGTCGATCAGGTCGTGAAACAGGCGGTGCCAGTTGACATCAGCCTTGAGGTGCATGAAGACGGATCCCAGCCCGATCGCCGCCCGGTCCATGAGGACGAACTCGCGCGGCGGCCTGACGCCGCCCAGCCGGCGCAGCTCCTCGTGCACCTGACCGACGACCCGCGCGCCATAGATCCCGCTTTCGCCTTCCATGATGGGCTGTCGGCGATCCTCCAGCAACGGCGCATAGAGAAAGCGCGCCCAGATGTTGAGGGCATCGAGGAGTTCGCGCCCGAGATCGTGAAAGCCCCAAGTCTCGTAGGCCGAAATCGCCAGCTCCTCGTCGTCGTCCCGGAGGGCGCGATAGAGGTCGATCACCCCGCGCACGAAGGGCGGCGGGAAAACGCGAATGCAGCCGAAGTCCAACAGGTTGACCGTGCCGTCTTCGCGCAGGGTGTAGTTGCCGAGGTGCGGATCGCCATGGATCACACCATAGTTGTAGAAAGGCAGGTACCAGGCCCGGAACATGTTGAGGGCGACCTGGTTGCGCAGCTCCTGGTCTTCGTGCTTGGCGACGAAGGCGAGCAGCGGGCTGCCCTCGAGCCAGGTCATGGTGAGCAGCCGGTCGGTGCAGAGCTCCTCCACGGTATCGGGAATGACGACGCCCGCCTCGCCGGCCAGCATGGCCGTGTAGAGGCGCATGTGGCGAGCCTCCCGCTGATAGTCGAGCTCCTCGCGCAGGCGGGCGGCCAGCTCATGATAGACGTTGGACGGATCGATCGCCTTGTCGTAGCGGCGGTAGACGGCAAAGGCGAGTTTGAGCTGCTGCAGGTCGGCCTCCACGGCCGACAGCATGTCGGGATACTGCAGCTTGCACGCCAGTTCGCGGCCGTCCTTTGCGATCGCCCGATGTACCTGGCCCAGGGACGCGGCGGCCGCGGCCTCGTGCTCGAAACGCTCGAAGCGGCCCTGCCAGCCCGGGCCCAACTCGCTGCGCATGCGCCGCTTGACGAAATGCCAGCCCATGGCCGGGGCGTTCGACTGCAGTTGGCGCAGCGCCTCGGCATATTCGCGCGGCAGGGCGTCGGGAATCGTCGCCAGGATCTGGGCCGCCTTCATGAGCGGTCCCTTGAGGCCGCCGAGGGCCGAACGCAGGTCCTCGGAATGGCGCCCCCGGTCGAGCCCGATGCCCAGCAGGCGCGCGAAGGCGACCTGCGCCGCCAATCCGCCGACCTGGCCGCCGACCTGCGCGAAGCGGCGCACCCGGCCGCCGAGGGTCGACCCTTCCTGCCCGAAATCCTCTTCGCTCATGGTCGAGACATGGCCCTTGCCCGAAGGAATGTCCAGGGAGCCCCTCCCCGGCTCTCCACCGGGGGAAGCGGGTCCGGCTCAGCGCCCGGCGCGATAGGGCGCCAGATCGATCCCCGGGTCCCGGCCGGCCACCAGGTCCGCGAGGATCCGGCCCGTCACCGGGCCCTGGGTCAGGCCATAGTGGCCGTGCCCGAACCCGAGATAAACGTCCGACAATCCGGCGACCGGGCCGAGCACCGGCAGGGAGTCGGGCATGGACGGCCGGAATCCGAGCCAGGCGCTTTTCTCCTCCAACTCGAGGGACGGCAGCATGCGTTTCGCGGCAGCCATGAGGGCGCGCGCGCGGCGGAAGTCCGGCGGCGCGTCGAGGCCGGCCAGCTCGCTCTGGCAGGTCAGCCGCGTGCCCGGCTCCATGGGGCAGAGCACGAAGTCTTGCTCGCCGTGGACCACGGGCCGGCGCAAGCCGGGCTCGGCCGGCGGCAGCATGAGATGATAGCCCCGCTCGGTATCGAGCGGCACCGAGGCGCCGAGCTGGCGGGCGAGGCCGCGAGACCAGGCCCCAGCCGCCAACACGATGGCATCGCACGCGATCGCGTCGCCGGATGCGGCCACAACCCGGTACGGCCGCTCGCTTAGCCCGAATCCGGTAACCTCGGCGGTGACCAGGGTCCCGCCGCGCGCGACGAAGTCCTCGGCCAGCCGTTCGACGGCGCGCCCCGGGTTGGCCACGAAAGAACAGCTCGCCATGAAGAAGCCATGCTTGAAGATCGGCGCCAGCGCCGGCTCGAGCTGGCGTAGCTCGTCGGCGTTCAAGACCTCGAACGGCAGGCCGCGGCGGGCCATGAGGTCGCGCTCGGCGTCGCTCGAGGCAAGACCCGCATCGGTCTCGTAGACCTCGAGCCAACCGACCGGGCGCAGCAGCTCGCTGACGCCCGCCTGCTCGACAAGCGAGCGCCAGGCCGCCTCGGCCCCGCCGCTGAGGGCCGCCTTAGCGTCGGCGATCTCCTCCACCCGGGACGGCCGGCTGGCCCACAGCAGGCGGACCAGCCACGGCGCGATCTTGGGCAGGTAGCGCCACCGCAGCACCAGGGGGCCCATGGGGTCCATCAACATGCCGGGGACGCGACGCAGCACGCCCGGCATGCCGAGCGGCGCGCAGGCGGCCGAGACCACGCCTCCGGCATTGCCGAAGGAGGTCCCGGAGGCCGGCCCCTGGCGGTCGATCAAGGTGACCGCATGGCCGTCGCGTTGCAGGAACAAGGCGGCGGACACGCCGACGATGCCGGCGCCGACAACTGCTACCGACTTCGGCCTTGCCTCGGATTCGGCGACCGACCCGCTCACGGGTCAGAAAGCTCCGGTGTCAAACCGCGGTCATTCGCCGCAGGGCCAGGACTCCGGCGGCGTCAGGTCCGCCGGGAGCTTGGTCTCGCCGTCCCCGCACGCGATATCCAGCTGCTCCTGGGTCATGCCCACCGTCTCGGACAGGTCCGTGCCTTCGAAGTGGGCCAAAAGCGTGTATGCCCCGTTCAGGTTCACACGCGCCATCTGGACGTCTACGAAATGGGCGCGGGCGATATTCGCATAGCTCAAGTTGGCGCCCGTGAGGTCGGCACCATCGAACATCGAGCGGCCGAACTCGGCCTTCGACAGGTCGGTGTCGGTCAGGTTCGCTTCGGTGAAATTGGTCCGCGGCAATTCGGCCTTGGTGAGGATCGCCCCGGCGAGGTTGGCCGCTTCGAAATTGGCGCGGCCGCCCTGGACTTTGGTGAGGTCGGCGGCCTGCAGATCCGCTTCCTTGAGGCGCGCGCGCTCGAGGTTGGCATTGACCATCTTGGCGCCCGCAAGGTTGGCCTCCATGAGGTCGCTGCTGCCCAGGTTGACCCGATCGACGCGCGCCCCGCTTAGGTCCTCGCCGCGCAGCACGAGCCGCATCTTCTGGCACTTCGACCAATCGACCCCTGGCTCCGGCTTGTCGCTGCAGCCGGCCAGGGCCGGCCCATGCGGGACCACGAGGAGCAGCAGGAGGACAGGCAACAGTGCAGCCAGTCCCCAAACTCGGGGATTGGCACTCATGTCGGGCGCGTACCGGGTGACCAGCATCCATCTAATATAAGCGGAAATGAGCAGGAGAAAACTCTTGAGTTCCGTCAATTTGGATCAAGAGCGCTTGAGCGCCGCAAATGGCGGCCCGCGATC
>CALJXB010000466.1 GCA_937974415.1 uncultured Kiloniellales bacterium | reverse complement strand
TTCCCGATGGTATGATCGCGCAGGAATTTCGAGACGAAGCCGACGCGCAGGCGGCGCTCCGGCTGCCAGGCGGTGCGGCTGGCGGCATGAGGGGTGGTAAAGTTCAGCGCCGGGCAGGCCTCGGCGTATAGCCGCGCCAGTTTCGTCTGCAGCGCCCTGTCGTCGTAGCCCTGGTAGGGTAGGTAGAAGGCGGCCAGCCCGACCTCGGGCAGCGGATCGGCAATTGTGAGCTTGTCCTGGAGCACGGCATCGACCGCCGCTTCGAAAGTCGCGCGCGTCTCCGCGATGTGAGCCTGGCTGTCGTAGATCGCCGGCAGCAGAGTCGCCCGGTTGATCCTGAGGCCGTCGCTGTCCTGCACGGCGAGGGCGCGGGCGAAGAACGGCCGCGCGGGCTCGACCAGGCCGGCCTCCTTATAGATCACACAGAGATTGCGCAGCGGCTCGAACAGCTTCGGGTCGTTGTCGGCCGCCGCGCGGAAGTGCGCCGTGGCGCCGGCAATGTCTCCGCTCGCCTTGAGCACGGTTGCGAGGTTGCTGTGGGCGCGCGCATGTCCGGGCTCCAGCGCGAGCGCCCGTTCGAAGGACCGTTCGGCGTCTTCCGTTCGTCCGAGGGCCTGAAGCGCGGTGCCGAGATTGCAATGGGCATCGGCGAAATCGGGATCGAGCTCGGCCGCCCGGGCAAACCGGGTCAGGGCATCGCTCGTCTTCCCGAGGCGCTCCGCCGCGACGCCGTAATTGTTGTGGTACTTCGCCGCGTTGGGCGAATGCTCCAGGGCCTTTTCGATGAGCGGTTCCGCGGCCCCGGGTTCGCCCCGTTGCAGGGCGATGACGCCCAGGAGATGCCAGGCCTCGGCCGAGCGCGGATCGGCCTCGAGGATCGCCCGGTAGTCCTGCTCGGCGTCGTCGAGGCGACCGGCGCGGTGCTTTTTCAAGGCCTCGTCAAGGGAGGTTGTCATGGGCGGTCGTCATGGGCGGCAATGCGGGATCCGAGAGTGGTCGAGGGGCGGCCAGGGCGCAGCTTGGGTGCAAGGCCCTCGCCGAGCACCGGCGCCAGACCTTATCTTTTCCGTGCCGCGACCTGCAAGGCGAGCGGTCCGGAGAGGAGCCCGGCTGCTGCGTCTTGCGGTTTTTCCACTGGCGGTGTCTTGTAAAGCCTGAGAGGGTGGCGCATGCGAATTGCTACAGCGGAGACCTGGTACGAGACGACGCCGCTCGAGGACGGCGTCACCCATATTCACGAACCATTTATCAAAGCCTTCTATCGTTGCAACATCTGGCATGTGCGCGGACGCGACCGGGATTTGTTGGTGGACAGCGGCATGGGTGTAGTGAGCCTCAAGGAGCAGGTGACCTTGGTCAGCGAGCGCGCCTGCCTAGCGGTGGCGAGCCACACCCACTTCGATCACATCGGTTGCCATCACGAGTTCGCTGAGCGCTTGGTTCACCGCGACGAGGCCGCCTTGATGGCGGAGCCAACGCGAGGGAACACGCTTGCCGACCCCTACGTGACCGACGAGATCTTCACCCGGCTGCCGCCGGCGCCTTACAGCTCGCCCGACTACGCCGTCACGGCGGCCCAAGCGACCCGGGAGCTCGACGACGGCGACCTTATCGACCTGGGCGACCGGCACTTCGAAGTGATCCACACGCCCGGCCACTCACCCGGCGAAATCATGCTGTGGGAAGCCGAGAGCGGCATTCTCTTCTCCGGCGACACGGTCTACGATGGTCCGCTGATCGATGATACCTATCATTCCGACGTGCCCGCATACGTCGAATCCATGGCGCGTATTGTTGATTTGCCCGTGCGCGTCGTCCACGGTGGCCACTTTCCCAGTTTCGACGGTACGCGCTATCGAGAGCTGATTCGCGCCTACCTTGAGGAGAAGGGGGCATGAAGAGCGCGCACGACCTTAACTGGGAGTGAGACGGCCCCCATGACGATTCGAACCGTTCTGAAAGACTTGACCGAGAACTACAAGAACGCCCTGGAACAGGGCGATGCGGTCGCTTGCGGTGCCAACTTCGCCGAGAACGCCTCGTTCCTGTTCCGCGGCGGATCGGTCCAGGGGCGCGAGGACATCGTTGCCCTGCACGAGCACTTCATCCGCTCGGGGGTGAAGATGGTCAGCATCGAGACCCTCGAGTCCGAGAATTTCGGCGACTTGGGGTACGCGGTTCAGTCTTACGCCACCGACAACGAGATGGGCCGCATGCTGCTGGTGCTAAGACGCCAGGAGGACGACATCTGGAAGATCCAGGTGCAGAGCGTCACCTCCGTGTGAGCTGGTTCCGAGGGAACGACAAGGGATCTAGTTCATCTCTTCGAGGGCCCGCTCGGCGGCGGCGGAGCCCGCCGCCGCGGCTTTCTTGAACCAGTTTTTCGCTTCCGCCCGGTCAACCGGCATGCCCCAGCCGCGAAGCTGCATCAGGCCCAGGTAGTACATGGCCGGGCCGTAATCCTGTGCCGCGGCCTCACGGAACCAAGCAATCGCCTGGTCGGGGATGCGCGGCACGCCCCGGCCGTGCATGTAAAGCTGGCCCAGGTTGGTCTGGGCCACCGGGTCGCCGCCGCGGGCCGCCCTTTGGTAGAGCGCCACCGCCCGGTCGACGTCGCGGCCCACGCCGCGCCCGTTCAGATAGAGGTCCGCCAGGTTGTTGAGCGCCATGGCATGATCCCGCTCGGCGGCCTTGCGATACCACTTGACGGCCGCTGCGGGATTTTCCTTCACGCCCCGGCCGGTGTCGAACATGAAGCCGACGAAGAACTCCGCTTCGCTGTGCCCCTCCTTCGCCAAGGCCTCGAACATTTTGAGGGCCCGGGTCTGGTAGCCCAGCTTCTGAACCACCAAGGCGAGGGTGAATTCGACATGGCTGACCAGGCTGGTGTTCGGCGGCGGCGGGTGCTTGATGGCGGCGTAACCCAGGGTGCCGATGGCCCCCAGCAAGAGCAGGGCTAGGCCCGTCAGATAGGCCCTGAGCCAAATCCTCGGGCCCTTGCGCCCCCGGGCCCGTTTTTCGACCAATTGATCCAGAAACTCGATTTCTTTATCGCTCACGCCGCCATCCCTCGGCCTGACAGTTCCCCCCCCTCTTTGGCAGTTATCTGGCAGCGGCTCAGAGTTTAGCACGACCAGGGCTCGGAATTCACGGATTTGTACGCCGCCCCCCGGTTGCCGTGCGCGGGCGGTTGGCCCGCCTATCGCGTCAGCAGCACCATGTCGGCCGGGTCGGCGAAAAGGGCGAGCGCCGCGCCGGGAGCGATGCCCTCCTTTTGGGGCAGGCGCACCTTGAAGGGCTGGTCGGCCGCGTCGAGCACGGCGGTGCATTGGTGATGGGTGCCGAAGAAGCCGGCTTCGACGACCCGCGCGGTGCCCAGCGCTTGAGCCGCCCCCCTCGGCGCGACCGCCTGCACGTGCTCGGGCCGCACGGAGAGCGTGACGGCCTGGCCCACCTCCGCAGCGCCCTCCACGGCGAAGCGGCCGAGCGCCGTGTCGACGGCCACCCGGTCCCCGGCCGCCTCGGCGACGCGGCCGTCGATGAAATTGCTGTCGCCCATGAAATCGGCGGCAAAGCGCGTCCTGGGCCGGAGATAGACCCGCTCCGGCGCGCCCTGGTCCTCGATGCGGCCCTCGTTCATCACCACGATGGTATCCGCGATGGCCATGGCCTCGTCCTGGTCGTGGGTGACGTGGACGAAGGTGGTGCCGACCCGTTTCTGGATCGCCTTCAGCTCCTCCTGCATCTGGCGCCGCAGTTTCAGGTCGAGGGCGCCCAGGGGCTCGTCGAGCAGCAGCACCGCCGGTTCCACCACCAGGGCGCGGGCGAGCGCGATGCGCTGTTTCTGGCCGCCGGAAAGCTGGTGCACCTTGCGGGCCGAGGTGTGGGCCAGGCCGACCATCGCGAGGGCGGTTTCGACCCGGCCGCGGCGCTCCGGCTTGGCGACGCCCTGCATTGCAAGACCGAAGCCCACGTTGCCGGCGATGGTCATGTGGGGAAACAGGGCGTAGTCCTGAAATACCGTGGTGGTCGGCCGCTTGGCCGGCGCCACGAAGGTGACGTCCTGGCCCTTGATGAGGACCCGGCCCTCGCTGGGCTCGAGAAAGCCGCCCAGGATGTTCAGCAGGGTCGTCTTGCCGCTGCCCGATGGCCCGAGCAGGACCACGAAACTGCCCTCCTCGATTGCGAGGGTGATGGTGTCGAGCGCCAGGGTCTCGTCGAAGCGCTTGGAGACCCGGTCGATCTTGACGGCCGGGTCGCTCATGCCCTCTTTCGTCATGCCCGGCGCCTCCGGAACACGATCAGGTCGAGCACCAGCACGGTGGCGATCGAGATCAGGAACACGAAGCTGCCCACGGCGTTGGTCTTGGGGTTGAGGCCGCTGCGCAGCATGGACCAGATCTCCACCGGCAGGGTGACCTCGAAACGGCTCACCATGAAGGCGATGATGAACTCGTCCCAGGAGAAGGTGACCGAGAGGAAGAAGCTCGCGAACAGAGCCGGCCAGAGGATCGGTACGGTGACCAGCAGCAACACCTGCCATTCGGCGGCGCCGAGATCGCGCGCGGCGCGCTCGATGTTGGCCTGATGCTCGCCCATCTGGCTGTAGACGATGGCGAAGCAGAGCGGCAGGTTGATG
>CALJXB010000465.1 GCA_937974415.1 uncultured Kiloniellales bacterium | reverse complement strand
CTCCAGCACCGCCTCGACACCGCCGGCCTCCACTAGGGCGCGCTCGGAGGCGAAGACCTCCTGCACGACGCCCAGCATCGCCAGGTCCCGGCGAATCAGGTCCATCATGGCATCGATCGCGAAGCCGCGGACGTCGGCCAGCCAGTCCTCTTCCGGCTTATCGAGCAGCGCCGGGCCGTGCGTCTCGGCCAGGGCGGCGCCGACCTCCTTGAGGTAGTCGCCGGGATATAGCCCCTCCGGAATCTCGCCGATGTCCCGACCCAGGGCTTCGCAGTAGCGCAGGTAGGCCGAGCGCGCGAGGGTGTCGACCTGGGCCCCGGCGTCGTTGATGTAATACTCACGAGTGACGTCGTAACCCACTTTAGCCAAAAGAGAAGCCAGCGCATCGCCGACCACGGCGCCACGGGCGTGGCCGACCGTGAGCGGCCCAGTGGGGTTGGTCGAGACGTACTCTACGTTGACCTTCTGCCCCTGTCCGAGATCGCAATCGCCGTAGGCGGTGCCGGCCAGCAGGATCTCCGCCAAGCGCTCCCGCCAGAAGTCCGGTGCCAGCCGCAGATTGATGAAGCCGGGGCCGGCCACCTCGACGGCCTCCACTGCGTCGGCCGAGCGCAGGGCCTCGGCGAGCGGCTCGGCGATCGCCCGCGGCGCCATCCCGGCCGCCTTGGCGAGCACCATGGCGGCGTTGGTGGCGAGATCGCCGTGGCTCGGATCGCGCGGCGGCTCCACGCCGACCCGCGTCAGATCGAGCCCGGCCGGCAACTGGCCGGCACCGGCCAATTCTTCAAGTTTCTCAATAACGATTTCTCGGAATGATCTGAAAAAATTCATTTATTTCTTCAATCTTTGAGTCCCATCGAGGGGGAGCTTGCGGACCTCTTCCAGGGCGAAGCGATCGGTCATACCGGCGATGTAGTCGGCCACCCGGCGCGCCGCCGTACGCTGGTCTGCCTCGGCGGCCTGCCAGCCGGCGGGTAGCGCCTCGGGCTTCGCCAGGTAGTGGGCAAAGAGCTGTCGCACCACGTCCTGGACCTGCTCCGTCTTGCGATTCACCTTGTCGTGGCGGTACATGCGCTCGAAGAGGAAGTCTTTCAGGGCGCGGCCGTTCTTGCCCATCTCCGCTGAAAAGGCAACCACCGGCGCACCCAGCGCCCGGATCTCGCCAACCGACCTTGCCCCGGCCCGATCTAGGCGATCTCGGGCCTCGGCCAGGAGGTCGTTGACCATGCGGCCGATCAGCCGGCGCACTGCTTCCTTGATCAGGCGCGCTTCCTCGATCCCGGGGTGGTCTTGGCGGACCTCGGCGAAGATCGTGCCGACCAGCGGCACATCGTCAAAGTCGGCGACCTGGAACAGCCCCGCGCGCAAGCCGTCATCGACGTCGTGATTGTTGTAGGCGATGTCGTCGGCCAGCGCCGCCACCTGGGCCTCCGGCCCGGCATAGCTCGAGAGCTCCAGATCCCAGCGCTCGGAGAAGGCCGCGACGGACTGCGGAACCGACGATGGGCCGGCCCCTGTCTCATTGGTCAGGGCCCCATGGATCAGGGGCCCGTTGTGCTTGACGGTTCCTTCCAGGGTTTCCCAAGTCAGGTTGAGGCCGTCGAATCCAGCATAGGGGCGCTCCAGATCGGTCAGGATGCGGAAGGTCTGCTCGTTGTGATCGAAGCCGCCGTAAGGCGCCATGGCTTCGTCGAGGGCCGCCTCCCCGCCGTGGCCGAAGGGGGTGTGGCCAAGGTCGTGGGCGAGCGCGATGGCCTCGGCCAGGTCCTCGTCCAGGTCCAGCGCCCGGGCCACCGAGCGGGCGATCTGGGCCACCTCGATGCTGTGGGTCAGGCGGGTCCGATAGTGGTCGCCCTCGTGAGTGACGAAGACCTGAGTCTTGTACTGCAGGCGCCGGAAGGCGGTTGTATGGATGATGCGGTCGCGGTCGCGCTGGAAGACGGTGCGGGTGGCGCTGTCCTCTTGGGGATAGAGCCGGCCGCGGCTCTCCTCCGGGTGGCTGGCATAGGGCGCGAGGACTCGCGGGGCGCTCATGGCGCGACCCTAGGCCGCGCCTTCCGGCGTTGCAACAAGGATGCCGGGGCTTTGGCGGGGCTTTGAATAGGCCCGGCAAGCCCCTACATAAAAGGAACTTAGTCGTGCTATAGTGCGGCTTGAACGAAGGAAAGACAGGAGCCCCATGGGCGAGACTCTAGAGACCCAGAGTGTCGGCATGACCGCCAGCGCGGCCAAGCGCGTCGCCACCATGATCGCCCAAGACGGCGGCAGCGGGCTGATGCTGCGGGTCTCCGTCTCCGGCGGCGGCTGTTCGGGCTTCCAGTACGGCTTTTCCTTCGACGACACGGTGAACGCCGACGACCGCACCTTCGAGCGCGACGGCGTCACGCTGGTGGTCGACGAGGTCTCCCTCGACTTGCTGGCCGGCTCCGAGGTCGACTACGTGGAGGAATTGATCGGCGCCTCGTTCCAGATCAACAACCCCCAGGCGACCTCGTCCTGCGGCTGCGGCTCGTCGTTTTCCATCTGACGCGGCGCCCTTCGCCTTCCCCATTCTATGCGCTAGTGTAGCGGTCCCATGAAGATCGCCACTTGGAACGTCAACTCGGTGAAGGCGCGCCTCGCGCATCTGCTGGCCTGGCTGAAGTCCGCCGAGCCGGACGTGGCCTTGCTGCAGGAGCTGAAGTGCGTGACCGACGCCTTCCCGCGCCTGGAGATCGAGGACCTGGGCTACAACTGCGCCGTCCTCGGCCAGAAGAGCTACAATGGGGTGGCGATCCTCTCGAAACGGCCGCTCGAGGACGTCAGCGAGGGCCTGCCCGGCGACAAGACGGACGACCAGGCCCGCTACCTGGAGGCCACGGTCGACGGGGTGCGCGTCGCCTCGATCTACCTGCCCAACGGCAATCCGGTCGCCAGCGACAAGTATCCCTACAAGCTCGCCTGGATGGGCCGCCTGGAGGCCCATGTGCGGGAGCGGCTAAGCCTGGAAGAGCCGCTGGTGCTCGGCGGCGACTACAACGTGATCCCGAGCGACCAGGACGTTTACGACCCCAAGCGCTTCCAAGACGACGCGCTGGGCCGGCCGGAGACCCGCCACGCCTTCCGCCGCCTCACCAACCTCGGCCTGACGGAGGCCTTCCGGGCGCTCCACCCGGAGCCCCACCGCTACAGCTATTGGGACTACGGCCGCGCCTTCGACGACGACGAGGGCCTGCGCATCGACCACTTCCTGCTGTCGCCCCAGGCGGCCGACCGCCTGCTCTCCTGCGAGATCGACCGGGAGCCGCGCAAGCAGGCCAAGCCCTCGGACCATACGCCGGTCGTACTCGAGATCAGGGACTGAGGGGCGCGGCGGGGGCTATCCGGGAGCACCATGCCGTTCCTGCCGCTCCACGACGACCAACCCCGGGTCCTGATCCAGTACCCCTGGGTCACCTGGGGCCTGATCGCGGTCTGCAGCCTGGTCTTCCTTCATCAGGCCTCGCTGACGCCGGTCGAGGGCGCGCGACTGATCTTCGGCCTGGGCATGATCCCGGCCACGGTGACCGGCGAAGGCCAGCTGGAGCCGGAGCTGGTCCTGGTGCCGCCTTGGGCGACCCTGGTGACGGCCACTTTTCTCCACGGCGGCTGGATGCACCTCATCGCCAACATGCTTTATCTCTGGGTGTTCGGCGACAACGTGGAGGACGCCATGGGCCACTGGCGCTTCCTCGCCTTCTATCTGCTCTGCGGCGTAATCGCGGGGCTCGCCCACATCGCCGCGGATCCCGGCTCCGCCATTCCGACGCTCGGCGCCAGCGGGGCCATCTCCGGCGTGCTCGGCGCCGCCCTGATCCTGCATCCCAAGTCGCGGGTGCTGGTGCCGGTGATCGTCATCCCGCTTTACCTGCCGGCCTGGGCGCTGCTGATTTTTTGGATCGGGTTCCAGGTCTGGTCGGCCGCCACCGCAGGGCCGGTGGGCGGCGGCATCGCGTGGTGGGAGCACATCGGCGGCTTCGTGGCCGGGGCACTGCTGGTCGTCCCCTTCCGCCATCGCGCCGTTCCCCTGTTCGGGGGCGGCGCGCTGCCGCAAGGCCTGCGCCTCAGACCGCGCTGGCGGCGGCGCAACGCGGAAAAAGACGGCTCGGAAGGAGGCCCGAAAAAGGGCCCCTGGGAGTAAGCCAGCTCGGTCGGCTAGGCCGGCTCGGCGAGCGCCTTGAGGCCGTTTTCTTCCAAGGCCTGGCGGGCCGCCCAGCTCAAGGCCTGCTCCAGCGCATGGGGGCCGACCTGGCCGGAGACGATCGCGGCGAAATCCTTCAGCGCCGCGTCTATATTGTCGGCGTGTTCGTCCTTGCCGTGGGCCCGCAAAAGCTTCGCGAGCGCGGCCCCGTGCGCCATCGACAAGGCCACCACCCGCGCGTGATGAGTTTGATCCTCCACCGCACGCTCCCTCTTTCGACCGGAACGACCGCAGCCGCCCGTAGAGCGTCCCGTTCTGCCCTGTGCGCCCGGCGCCGCGATGACCTGCCGGCCCCCACCGGGAACGGCACCGAATCGTTGCTGCGATTAAACCACAATATGTTGCGGCACAGAAGAAAAGAGTGTCCACAGGTTGTGGATAACCGGCGGGGTTTCCTCCATTGAACGCTTCAGCCCCCGGCGCCGCGTCAGCCCCCGGCGCCGCGCCGGACCCCGGGCCGCAGCCGGCGATAGGTCAGCGCGCTCAAATCCGCCGGATTGGGCCCGGGTGCCGCCACCACCAGAATCTCCGCCGCGATGGGCTCGAAGTGGGCGCGGAAGTGCACGGACGATTTCAGCACCAGGATCTTTTCTTCGGCCGGCTCGACTCCCAAGTGGCGGAACATCTCCTGATCCGCCGCCTGGTTCTTGCGCGAGGCCACGGCGACCCTGACGCCGCCCACCGCCAAGAGGGCCATGGGCCCGAGGCGCATGTGGGCGCCTTCGTAGAACGGGCCGGTGGCGGTGAAGGCGCCGTCGCCCAACCGCTCCACCCGGTAGTCGGCCTCGAAGGGCGCGTGACCGGCCAGGCCCGACTTGGCGCCGAGGCCGATGCGCAAGCTGGACCCCTCGCCGACCTCGTGAGCCGCAGCGGCCGCTTCCGGGTCATAAAGCAGGCCCATGACCGCTCCCTCTGTGCCCTGGCGTACCAGTTCGGCCAACAGGCCGACCGTGTCGGCATTGGCGCCGCCCCCGGGATTGTCCTGGGTGTCGGCCAGGATGACCGGGCCCCTCGCCGTATGGGTCGCCGTGCGGGCGGCCGCCATGGCATGGGCGACCGCTTCGGCCGGCTGCCAGAACCGGGCGGCGAAGGCGTCTTCGCGGGCCAGGGCCAGATCGTACAACTCCTGGGCCGCCGCTTCGGTCGCCGCCGCGTCCTCGCCGTAAGCCACCACCGAGGGGCCGCAGTCGTGAATGTCGGCGGGCCCGAAGCCGCAAGCGAAGGACAGGGAGACCAGCGGCGGCCGGTCCAGGCTTTCTAAATGGGCGAAGAGGCCCTTGGCCGGCTCCTGGGTGGTGCAGCCGGCGGTGGTGGGGATCAGGAAGGGCAGCTGGCGATAGGCCTTGTGGGGCTTGCGGCCGCTCGACATCATGCCCTCGATCAGCTCAGCCGCCCGGGCGCCGGTCTCGGCCATGTCGATGTGGGGATAGGTGCGGAAAACCGCCAGGGCGTCGCTCAGCTCGACCATGGCCGCCGTGACGTTGGCATGGAGGTCGAGGCTGGCGACCAGCGGCGGCTCCGGCCCGATCACCCGGCGGACCCGGGCCAAGAGCTCCCCTTCTCCGTCCTCCAGGTGTTCGGCGACCATGGCGCCGTGCAGGTCGAGATAGACGGCATCGCAGTGGCGCAGGCCCGCGAGGTCTTCGAGGATCTGGCCGGCGATACGCTCATAGGCCTCTTCGGTGACCTCGGCCGACGGGGTGGCCTGGGTCCAGCTCAGGGGCAGCAGTTCGTGGCCGCCCTGGCGCGCCCGCTCAATGAAGCCGGCAATCGGCAGGTTGATCCCGGCGACCGCCTCGATGAGCGCCGGCCCGCGGGTCAGGCCTGGCCAGGCCCCGCCGCGCGCGAAGTCCTCGAAGGTCGCCTTCGACGGCGCGAAGGTATTTGTCTCGTGCTGAAAGCCGCCGATCGCGATCCGCGCCATGATTCCCCCTTCGGCGCCTGCCCTCTCAGGTGCCGCCAATTCTTCGCCTCGGCTGCGCGACCGCGACCAAACCGTGGCCCATGACGGCCACCAGGATGATGGCGCCGCCGATCAACGACAAGCCGCTCGGCACCTCGCCCACCGCCAACCAGACCCAAAGCGGCGCCAGCACCAGCGACAGCCGGCCGATCAGCGCCACTTCCGCCACCGGAACGCTGCGGGTGCCGGTGGTGACCAGGATATATTGAAATCCAAGCTGCACCACCCCCAGCGCCACCGCCAGGGACAGATCGTGTGGGCTGATCGAGAGCTGCCCGGTCGATAGGCCGCCGGCCAACAGGCCAGAAATCCCGATGGCCAGGACCCCGGCCAGACAGACCGCCGGCAACATGTCGACGGCCCGGCCCTTGCGCATGGCGACCAGCGCCACGGAATAGGCGATGCACGCGCCAAGCGCATACCAGTTGCCGAGTAGCGTTCCAGTGACCAAGCCGTCACCGAACATGAAGCCGACGCCGACCAGCGACAGCGCCATGGCCGCGAGTGTCGCCCGGCCGACCGCCTCGCCGAGGGCGAGCCAGGCGAAGAGGGCGGCGAAGAACGGCGACAGGCTCAAGATAAACACCACGTTGGCGACCGTGGTCTCGAGCAGCGCCAGGATGAAGAAAATGAAGGCGGGGCACAGCGAGAATGCCGTCACCAGGCCGGGCCGGCCAACCGCACGAAACGCCCTCGCCGTACCGCCGCGGTGTCGCCACAGCAAGAACACCAACAGCACGGCGACGAAGGCCAGCGAGCGGTAGAACAGCACCTGCCAGCCGTCGGCCGCCTCCACGTGGCGCAGGATCACCCCCGCCAGGCTGGTGAAGAGGGTGGCCGAGAAGAGGCACAGCAGGCCGAAGCGGTAGCTCCTCCCCTCGCTGACCGCGACTGCTGGCCCCATGCGCCCGCGCTCAAATATCGGCGTAGGTGTGCCGCTCTTCCC
>CALJXB010000464.1 GCA_937974415.1 uncultured Kiloniellales bacterium | reverse complement strand
GGTCACCGAGGTTTCCGAGCACACGGGCTTCCCCGAGATCATGGACGGTCGGGTGAAGACCCTGCATCCAGCGATTCATGGCGGCATCCTGGCCCGGCGCGACAGCCCGGCCCACACCGACGCGATGGCGGCCCACCGTATTGCCCCAATCGATCTGGTGGTGGTGAACCTCTATCCCTTCCGCGAGACCCTGGCCAAGGGCGCTCCGCGGGACGACTGCATCGAGAACATCGATATCGGCGGCCCGGCCCTGATCCGTGCCGCGGCCAAGAACCACGACTTCGTCGCCGTGGTCACCGATCCGAGCCAGTATGAGGCGGTGGCCGCCGAGCTCGAGGCTCACGGCGGGGCCGTCGGCCTGGCCTTGCGGCGGCGCCTGGCGGCCGCCGCCTATGCCCACACCGCCGCCTACGACGCAGCGATTGCCGGCTGGCTCGCGAAGGAAGAGGGCGAGTCCTTGCCCGAGCGCATCGCCGTCTCCGCGAAACGGGCCCAGGTGTTGCGCTATGGCGAGAATCCGCACCAGGAGGCCGCCTTCTATGTCACGGACGGCGGGCCGCTCGACGCGGGGACGGCCTTGCGCCCCGGCGTGGCGACGGCGCAGCAGCTCCAGGGCAAGGAGCTCAGCTACAATAACCTCAACGACACCGATGCCGCCTTCGAGCTGGTCGCCGAGTTCCAGCCGCCGCGCTTCGAGTGGCCGGCCGTCGCCATCATCAAGCACGCCAACCCCTGCGGCGTGGCGCTCGGCGCGACCATCGCCGAGGCCTACCGGCGGGCGCTCGCCTGCGACCCGGTGAGCGCCTTCGGCGGCATCGTGGCGGTCAACCGCAGCCTCGACGGCGAGACCGCCGCGGAGATCGCCAAAGTGTTTACTGAAGTGGTGATCGCGCCCGAGGCCGACAGCGACGCCCGCGCCATCCTGGCCGACAAGCAGAACCTGCGCCTCCTGGTGACCGGCGCGCTGCCCGATCCGGCGGCGCCGGGCATGACCGCCAAGACGCTCTCCGGCGGCCTGCTGCTGCAGAGCCGGGACGCCGGCGGACTCGCCGCCGAGGACCTCAAGGTCGTCACCAAGCGGGCGCCCGACGAGAGCGAGATTCGCGACCTGCTGTTCGCCTTCCGGGTCGCCAAGCACGTCAAGTCGAATGCCATCGTCTATGCCCGGGGCGGCGCCACCATCGGGGTCGGCGCCGGCCAGATGAGTCGGGTCGATTCCTCCCGTATAGCCGCCTGGAAGGCCGAGGACGCCGCCGCGGCGGCCACGACCTCTGCCGGCGGCGAGCCCGCCACCAAGGGCGCCGTGGCCGCCTCGGACGCCTTCTTCCCCTTCGCCGACGGCCTTCAGGCCGCGATCGACGCCGGCGCCACGGCGGTCATCCAGCCCGGCGGTTCGATGCGGGACGAGGAGGTCATCGCCGCCGCCGACGCGGCCGGCCTGGCCATGGTGTTCACGGGGATGCGCCACTTTCGGCATTGAGGCGGTCCGCCGTCGGTTCCGGCGGCCGCACCTTGAGAAGCAGCAGCAGGCCGATCAGGAAGAAGGCCAGGATTGTTGCCATGCCGGCGCGCTGGCTGTCGAACCAGAAGGTCGTCCAGCCGACCACGGCCGGGCCGATGAAGGCGGTCGCTTTTCCCGTGAGGGCATAGAGCCCGAACATCTTTGTGCGCATCTCGGCCGGCGCCAGGCGCGCCATGAAGGAGCGGCTGGCCGCCTGGGCCGGGCCGATCAGGGCGCCGATGCCGCAGCCGAGGGCGTAGAACCACAGCTTGTCTTCGATCAGCAGGATCGCCGTGCTGAAGGCCATGAGGCCGAGCAGGGACAGGATCACCGTGCGCTTGGGGCCGATCCAGTCGTCGATCCAGGCGAAGGCGGCAGCGCCCAGCCCGGCCGCGACGTTGAGCAGGATGCCGAAGACCAGGATCTCGTCGAAGCTCATGCCGAAGGTGCCGGCGGCGTAGATGCCGCCGAAGGCGAAGAGGGTGGTGAGGCCGTCGGTGTAGATCATGCGCGCGATCAGGAAGAGGGCGATGTTGCGAATGCGCCCGACGTGCCGCAGCGTGTCGTAGAGGGTCGCGAGGCCCCGGCGCACGGCCGTGGCGTAGGACAGGCCGCTGGGCTGTCTGTCCGGGGTCCAGAGGAAGAGGGGAACGGCGAAGATCGCGAACCAGACGGCGACCAGAGGCCCGGTGATGCGGATTTGCTCGGCACTGGCCTTGTCGAGCCCGAAGAGGGGCGGATCGGGCTGCACGAACAGCAGCAAAGCGAGCGCCAGGCACACCAGGCCCCCGGCATAGCCCATGCCCCAGGCCCAGCCGGACAGGCGGCCGAGATGGGACGGTGGCACGATCTCCGCGAGCATGGCGTTGTAGAACACCTGGCCCATCTCGAATCCCGCGTTGCCGACGGCGACCAGCAGGAGCGGCAGCCAAATCCACTGGTGACCCGGCGTCACGGTCCACAAGAGGGCGCTCGCCGTGATGCAGACCAGGGATGTGACGAAAAGCCAAGGCTTGCGCCGGCCGTCCTGGTCCGCGATGGCGCCCAGAATCGGGCTCACCACTGCGACGAAGAGGGCCGAGAGGCTCATGGCGGTGCCCCACTGGGCAGTGCCTTCTTCGGGCGTCGCGGCGATCGTCCGGGTGAAGTAGGCGGCGAAGACGAAGGTGATGATGAGCGTGGGGTAGACGGAATTGGCCCAGTCGAAAAGGCACCACGACAGGACCGCGCGCCGGCCGACCGGGCGCTCGGCAACATCTGACATCGGGCCCGCGGCCTTGCGTTCCGCCATGACTGCTCCTTAGACGACCACCCCGCTAGCAGCTTTCCGAGACGGCGACAAGCGGTGTAGGCTCGCACCGCCGCTGCGGGCTCGGGCCGGGACCCGGGATCGAGCCGGGTCGGCGCGCCGATAAATCAGCCGACAGAGCATCGGGGGAGTCCAGCATGCTGATCGTAACGAGCGACCAAATCGAAGGCCGGCGGATAGCCGAATATCTGGGGATCGTCAGCGGCGACGCCATCGTCGGGGCCAACATGTTCCGCGATCTTTTCGCGCGGGTGCGCGATGTGGTGGGCGGCCGCGCCGGCGGCTACGAAAAGGCGCTGCGCGGCGCCAAGGAGGCCGCCCTCGAGGACATCGCCGAAGAAGCCGCCGAGCGCGGCGCGAATGCCATCATCGCGGTCGACCTGGATTACGAGAGCGTCGGCGACTCAATGCTCATGGTGAGCGTCAACGGCACCGCGGTCCGCCTCGAGTAGGACGCGAGGACTCTCAATAGCCGGGCCCACCTCCTCTCCCGACCACCCAATGCCATTGTACGCTGTGGGCGGGCGTAGCCCGAGTGCTTCGCACTGGGAGGGGAGGCGGGCCCGGCAAGACCAAGAAGAGGCGGGCCCGGCAAGATCAGGTCTTTACTTCAGCTGGCCACCAGCGACTTCAGCTGCCGGTTGGCCACGGCGAGCATGGCGAAGTCCGGGTTGCCCGACGCCCTGAGCTCCGAGATCAGCTGCTCGGCGCGGGCGATCAGTGGCCGCCGGGCCTGGGACCAGTCCTCGATCATCTCGGGTGAGGGGCCGTTCTCGCTGGTGCTCAGCACCCGCGAAGTTAGCTCGCCCTGATGGCCGAATAGATCGTCGATGATGGCGGTGACCGCCAGCTTGTCCCAGGCTGTGTCGGTCGGCAGATGACCTGCTGCCCGGCGCAGCCAATCGAAACCGAAGCGGGCGCCGATGGTGAAGTAGGCCTCGCCGGCCTGCTCAACCGGAATCTTGGCGGTTTTGGCGATGCGCACGATATCGCAGGCCGGCGACAGCAGGGCCAGGCTGGCGACCCGGGTCGCGAGGTCTTCTGGAACGCCGTGATCGATATAACCGCTGGCCCGCTCCGCCAGCAGGGCGTTGTCCGCCTGTGAAATCATGCTGGACAGATTGTCGACGATCGCGCGAACGCCGTCGCCGTAGTCGGCCCTCGCGAGCTCGATGTTGAGCGGCAGGCCCGCCTCGCGCAGCATCCACACGGTGCCGCGCTCGATCAGGCGGCCGCATTCGGCGAGCAGGATGGCCTGAAGCGAGGCCGGCACCTTGTTGTCGAGGGCCTCGATCCGCTGCCATAGGTCGCGAATGCCGAAGATTTCCCGGCTGACGACGTAGCCCCGGGCAATGTCGCCCGACGGCATGCCGGTCTTTTCCTTGACCTCGTGAATAAAGGTGATGCCGATCCGGTTGACGATGCTGTTGGTCACCATGGTGGCGACGATTTCCCGGCGCAGGCGGTGGCGCGCGATTTCCTTCTTGTAGGTCTTGCGCAGGGCCGTCGGGAAATAGTCGACCAGCAAAGCCTCCATATTGCGGTCGTCCGGGAGGTCCGAGGCGAGAATCTCGTCGTAGAGCTGGATCTTCGAATAGGACAGCAGGACCGCCAGCTCCGACCTGGCGAGGCCCTCGCCCCTGTTGCTCCGCTCGATCAAGGTTTCGTCGTCGGGCAAGAACTCGATCGCCCGGTTGAGCCGGTCCGCCTTCTCCAGCGAGCGCATGAATCGGGCCAAGCGGTCGAGCAGGTGGGCGCCGAACTGGTGGGTCACGGTGATCGCCTGGGACTGCAGGTAGTTGTCCCGCAACACCAGGTCGGAGACCTCGTCGGTCATCTTTTCCAGCAGCTTGTCGCGCTGCTTGCGGGTCATGTCGCCGGCCTGCTCTACGTCGCCGAGCAGGATCTTGATGTTGACCTCGTGGTCCGAGCAGTCGACGCCCGCAGAGTTATCGATCGAGTCCGTGTTGCAGCGCCCGCCGGCCATGTCGAACTCGATACGCGCCCGCTGGGTAAGCCCCAGGTTGGCGCCCTCGCCGATGACCTTGGCGCCGACCTGGGTCGCGTCGACGCGCAGGGCGTCGTTGGCCCGATCGCCCGCGTCGGCTTGGGTCTCGCCGCTCTCCTTCACGTAGGTGCCGATGCCGCCGAACCACAAGAGCTCGACCGGCGACTTGAGCATGGCGCTGATCAGCTCGTTCGGCGTGATCTGATCTTGAGTCAGGCCGAACAGGCTCTTCATCTCGGCCGTCAGCTTGACCGACTTGGCCTTGCGCTCGATGATGCCGCCGCCCTTGGAAATCAGCTTGGCGTCGTAGTCGGTCCAGGCCGAGCGCGGCAAGTCGAAGAGGCGCTTGCGCTCCTCCCAGGACTTCGCCGGGTCGGGATCAGGATCGACGAAAATGTGCATGTGGTTGAAGGCGCCGACCAGCTTGATGTGCTTGGACAGCAGCATGCCGTTGCCGAACACGTCGCC
>CALJXB010000463.1 GCA_937974415.1 uncultured Kiloniellales bacterium | reverse complement strand
ACGTCGCGCAGGATGCCGCCGACCCCGGTGGCCGCGCCCTGGTAAGGCTCGATGAAGGAGGGGTGGTTGTGGCTCTCCATCTTGAAGACGGCGGCCAGGCCCTCGCCGATATCGACCACGCCGGCGTTCTCGCCCGGCCCCAGGATCACCTGGGGGCCCTCGGTCGGCAGGGTCTTGAGCCACGTCTTGGAGGACTTGTAGGAGCAGTGTTCCGACCACATGACCGAGAAAATGCCGAGCTCCAGCAGGTTGGGCGTGCGACCGAGGATCTCGATGACCCGGGCGTACTCGTCGGCGGAGAGGCCGTGCTCGGCGGCGGTCTCTTGCGTGACCTCCGGTGTCCGGACCTGGGTTATCACGAGAGCGCCTCGACCAAGCCTTGGAACATGAGCGCCCCGTCGCTGCCGCCGAGCGCCGGGTCGGCGAGGCGCTCGGGGTGGGGCATGAGGCCGAGGATGGTCTTGGCCTCGTTGTAGACCCCGGCGATGTTATGGAGCGCGCCGTTGGGGTTGGCCGCTGCCGTGGGCTCGCCGAATTCGTCGCAATAGCGGAAGGCGATCTGGTCGCGGTCGGTGAGCCGGGCGAGGGTGTCGCCGTCGGCGAAGTAGTTGCCGTCGCCGTGGGCCACCGGGATGCGGATCACCTGGCCGGCCTCGTAGCGGCTGGTGAAGAGGGTTTGGCTGGTCTCGACCCGGAGCAGCACGTCGCGGCAGACGAACTTGAGGGTGGCATTGCGCAAGAGCGCGCCGGGCAGGAGCCCGGTCTCGGTCAGCATCTGGAAGCCGTTGCAGATGCCGAGCAGGGGCACGCCGCGCCCGGCGCGGTCGGCCAGCTCGCGCATCACCGGCGAATGGGCCGCCATGGCGCCGCAGCGCAGATAGTCGCCGTAGCTGAAGCCGCCGGGCAGCACCATGAGGTCGACCGGCTCGAAGTCGGCATCCTTGTGCCAGACCATGACCGGCTCGCCGCCGGTCGCCTGGCGCAGCGCCACCTGGACGTCGCGGTCGCAGTTGGAGCCGGGGAAGACGATGACCGCCGCTTTCATGTTCGCCAGCCTTGCAAGCTCGAGGGCGCCCCTACCAGATCCGCCGGAAGCTGTCCGGGTAATCCACCACGAAGCCGCCGGAGTCAACCGGAAGATCGGCGCTGAAGCCGCTGGCCCGGCTTTCGTAGCGGTAGAGCCCGCCGGAAAGCCCCAGCGGCCGCAGGCAGGCGTAGCTCTGCTCGGCCAGGACGGGCGCGAGATCCGGGACAGGCACGTAGACGGCGCGGAGGTCGGCGATCTCGCCGGCGGCCAGGTCCAGGCGGCGAATCGGCAGGGTGTTGGTGAAGGGCGTCACCTGGATGTCGAGATCGAGGCAGCCGTCGAGGGCGGGCTCGCGCGCGCCGTCGACCCGCCAGCGGCCCTTGCCGTCGCCCCTGAGCGTGAGGGCGGCCTCGCGCGGCTCGTGCCCGCCCGTCTGCACGACCAGGTCGAGGAAGCGCGACCGCCAATGGGCGTCCGTGGTCAGGCGGTAGTGGCAGCGCAGCGCTTGGCCGTCCCGGTAGAGCAGCACCAGGCCGTCCGCCACCACGGCCTCGCTCGCCTTGCGGCGGGGGTTCAGGCTCACCCGGACATGCTCGCAGCCCGGCGCGTCCCAGGGCTTCCAGTAAAGATCGCGGACGGCGGCTTCGCCCCGGTTAGCAATGTCTGCGCGGTCGGCGGTCAAACCCCGCTCACGCCTCCAGCTCGATGGCGTAGTCCTCAATCACCGTGTTGGCCAGCAACTTGCGGCACATGGCGTCGACCTTCTCGCGGGCCTCGGTCTGGTCGGCGCCGTCGATCTCCAGGTCGATCACCTTGCCTTGGCGGATCTCGCCGATGCCGTCGAAGCCCAGCGAGGCGAGGGCGCCGGCGATGGCCTTGCCTTGGGGGTCGAGGACCCCCGGCTTGAGGGTGACGTGGACACGCGCTTTCATGGGTGAGTTTCCCCTCGGGCCTTGAGGTCGCGGCGCCGGATCTTGGCGCGCAGGCTGCGGCGAACCTAGCGGCGCCCCGTTGGCATGACAAGGCTGCGGCGTCGTCGCCCGGTGGTGCTGGGTGATGACGGCGCTGACGGTCGCGACCAGATAGGGCACGATGAATGTGAGCCCCGCTTTCCAGACATTGAAGGGCAGGTCGCCAAGCAAGGCATCGCCCTGGTTGATCAGCGTCAGGACGGGGCCGACGACGGCGGCCATGATAAAGGCGCGGCGCACAATGGCCGGCCGGCAGGCGGTTGCCAGTGCGGATGCCATCGCCGTGTCGCGCCTTCCCGACGAAACGCCGCCCGCGGCCCTATTGCATCAGCTTGGGCCCCTTGATGTCGATGGGCCCGGCCTCGGGCAGCACGCCGAGCCGCCGGGCGACCTCCTGGTACGCCTGCTCGACGCTGCCGAGGTCGCGGTCGAAGCGGTCCTTGTCCAGCTTTTCGTTGGTGTTGAGGTCCCACAGCCGGCAGGAATCCGGGCTGATCTCGTCGGCCAGCACGATCCGCGGCTCCTCGTCCTCCCAGAGGCGGCCGAACTCGAGCCGGAAGTCCACCAGACGCAGCCCGACCCCGTGGAACAGGCCGCAGAGGAAATCGTTGATCCTGAGCGCCATCTGCATCATGTCGTCGATTTCCTGGGTGGCCGCCCAGCCGAAGGCGGTGATGTGCTCCTCCGCGACCAGCGGCGAGCCCAGCTCGTCGTTCTTCAAATAGAACTCGACCACCGAGCGCGGCAGCGGCGCGCCCTCCTCGAGGCCGAAGCGGGTGCAGAACGAGCCGGCGGCGACGTTGCGCACGGCAACCTCGATCTGGATGATCTCGAGCTCGCGCACGAGCTGCTCGCGCATGTTGAGCCGGCGCATGAAATGGGTCGGCACGCCGATCTCGGCGAGCCGCACCATGAGGTATTCCGAGATGCGGTTATTGAGCACCCCTTTGCCCGTGATGATGCCTGGCTTGCGCTTGTTGTCGGCATCGTCCTTGAAGTATTGCACCAGGGTGCCGGGCTGGGGTCCCTCGAAGAGAACCTTGGCCTTGCCTTCGTAAATGCGTCTGCGTCTCATGATGTCACCCTGGGTTCGGTGAGGGGCTCGCAATAGAGCCGGGGGCCAGAGCCCCGGTATTCGGAGGATCAACCGGCATCATATAGCAACTGCCGGGTTCCCTCACAATATATCCGGGGAATCTGGGACATCTGAGGCGGATCGGCGCCGGGCCGAACTGTCGCATCAAGTCTCCAGATTAATCCTCTGATACTCGGCGATATCCGGCCGGCCGGGCGCGAACAGCCAGAGCGCCCGGGCCGAGTCCCGCGCGAAGCTGGCCGCCGGGGCCGGCAGGGCGACGAGCGACGACGAGACGGTACCGAAACCCATGTCGGTGGCCAGGCTCATGGCGGCAAAGGGGCCTTCCTCGGCCTCGAATTCGCGGCTCGCCATGATCGCCTGCCAGGCCGTCCAATTGCCGCCGTTTTCCAGGTCCTCCGGGTCGGGTGCCGGTGCCTCGGCCTCGCGAAGTCTGGGCAGATAGGTGCGAATGCGCGGACTGGTCCGGTCGTCCAGGTCGCCGGCGGTCAGCATGGAAAGCCCAGCCAAGGGCGCGTCGACCTCGATGCGCCCCGGGCCCTCGACGCCGCGGTTTCTGAGCCAATAGCAGTTCTCGGCGTCGGCGATTACCAGGTTGAAGCTGCGATAGGCCCGCGGGTCCAGGTGCATGAGGGCGCCGGCGGCGGCCTCGGCCTCTGCGTGGTCGAGCGCCTCCAGCACCAGCTCGCCGCGGCTGCGCATGCCGTCCTCGGGCCCGAGGGAGCCCCGCCGGTTCAAGACCGCGGCGACGACGCCGTCGTCGTTGAGGCCGAGCCAGGTGCCGCCGGCCAGCTCGTCGAGGCCGGCCAGCACCTGGGGGCGGTCGGGCCAATGGCGTGCCGGCGGCTGCCAGGGGCGGTCGATCATTTCGTCCCGGTTGGCCGCCAGGATCAGCGGCCAGTCGTGTCCGGGCCGGCGCAGGATCACCAGGGTGCACATAAGAGCCCCTTCCGCACGGGTTTCAGCCCCTCGCCCGAGGAAATTGCGGCGTCCGCGACCGGTTTTCCTCGCCGTGGCGAGGGGCTATAACAGGGTCCGCGATATCATTCCCGGGTGCGCAAGGCAACGCCGCAACGCCCCCGGCAAAACCCTAGGGTGCCGACCCTGGCCACCAAGAGGACCGGACCATGACCACCTTCGACAACCGCGAGAAAGCCTTCGAGGACAAGTACAAGCACGATCAAGAGCTGCAGTTCCGGGTCGAGGTCCGGCGCAACAAGCTGTTGGGCCTGTGGGCGGCGGAGCTCCTGGGCAAGGACGCCGCCGAGGCCTATGCCAAGGAGGTGGTCTCGGCCGACTTCGAGGAGCCGGGCGACGCCGACCTGGTGCGCAAGCTCCTGGGCGACCTGGAGGACGGGGGGGTCGAGATGACGGAGCACCGCCTGCGCAACAAGATGGAGGAGTGCCTCGCCGTGGCCAAAGAGCAGGTCATGGAGGAATAGCCGGCGCGCCGGTCGTGATGACATCCTGCGAATCCCCGCCCAACGGCGGGGCCTTCACGTGACCCGAAGTTCGCGCCGCGAGCGGCAACGCGTCTGTCAGGCTCCGAACGGCCTCAATTTATCGGCGCCTCACCGTCCTCCGGCGCCGCTGATAGCGCCGCCCCGAAGTTGGGCATGGGCATGCGAAGCCAAGTCTTGCCCGGTATGGGGTCCCCGAACTCATTGATGAAGCTTAAGACGATATCGTCGGGTTCCGGCGATTGAGCGTGCTGCAAGGCGATTTCTGCGAAGAGAGACTGAAGGGAGCGAAGGCGGTTGTCGTATCCGCTCTCGATGCCTGGGCCGTGCACGGCAAAGAGGACCGAGAAGAGGTCGACCAGGTCGCTGTTGCTGAGCCGATCGGCAAACCTGCCATTGGCGGGTACCTTGGCGATTCGCGATCCATGATCGCCATGAACGATGATCGTTCCATCTTCGAAGGTGCCAATTGCGCGAAGGTCCTCGAAGAAAGCCCGAAGCTGGCTCTTGGTGCACCGCAGCTGTTCCAAGTAGGTGGCATACGAGCGCTTGCGCGAGTCCGGCGTGTTGATCTGGCCGGAGGCGAAGTCGGCGTCCGGGCTGACATGGTTCGCCCAACTCTCGATGTCGGACCTGATCCGGCAGTCCTGGTCGTAGAGATAGGTGTGATGTGGGATCAAGAGGTGCACGAAATAGGCGCTGCCGCGAGGTTCTCTGTGCAGATCCTGCAAAACCTGCCGGAGGACCGGGAGGCTAGCGGGAGCCGCGAACTTGTGCTCTTGACGCAACCAATTTGGCAGAACGGCCCCCTGTCGCACGACGTTGGGAGATGTGTCCAACCACATTCGGTAAAGGATTACGGTATCAAGAAAACTCGCGCTGATCGCCTTCGCCAATATGACAGCAGGAAGGTTCGAGTCTTTCAGCGAACTGATCGAATTCGCGGAATAGCCGAAGCACGAGTGAATTGGGCTTTCGTCCTTGCCACAGAAATTCACGTCGTAACTGCTGTAGACTCGAACGCGATAGCCCTGCTCGGCCAAGTGTTCAAACCAGGGATTTTGGCTGAGGTGCGTTCGCGAGGCTTCGGCATCCTCCCCGCTTGTTATGTAGTTGTGCGGCTGCCCGCTCAGCATGGCGGCGAGTGAAACTTTGGTGTCGGCGTATTGCGAATAGGCTCGCCCGAACACTCTGAAACCGAAACTTTCATAGAAAGCTATGAGCTCGTTGCGAAGCTCGTCCGCCCCCTCGATGTCGCTCGGCAGGCCCTGCAGCCCGATATGCTCGTCCAAAATGAAGTGGACGATGGGAGGCAGGTCGGCCTGTGCTATGGCGGGATTTCGGTAGAATTCGCCGAGAAAGATCTTCCCAGTGGGAGCTATGAGAACGCTGACGGAGGCCATGCCGAAGGCCGTGGCGACGACGATCCCGAGATACTGGCCCAGTCGGCTGGCAAGAAAGAATATCGTGCCAACGACCAAGGCGAAGCCGCCGAAAAAGACGATGTACATGCCGGCGCTGCCCGCGATGTTCACGAGCCAATGCCTCGCCGACTCTACGACGAAGAACATATCTTGATTCGATGCGAGGATCGTTCCGCCAAGCCAAGCGAGAAGAAGGGCTGTAATCGCTGCGGCGCCCAAGGTCTTGGCGCGGATAGAGATCAACAGCCCGAACGGCGCGCCTAGGGCCAAGATGGCACCAACGACCAAGAGCACCTCCGGCCGCCAAACGGGATAGTCGTGAAATCGAATGAAGCCGAAGAACGGCAATAGAACCACCAAGCCAGGCGCACAGAGGTTTGCCAGATGCCGGAGTAAGACGAAAACCCTTCCCTTGTTCCGTGACCTCAAGGGCTGGGTCCCATCACCGGCCGGAGCCTGCGCCAGGCTTCGCGAACACCCGCGCGAAGACGGTATCGACGTGCCTCAGGTGTTCGGCCATGTCGAAGCAGGCCTCCAGGGCCTCGCCCGAGAGCTTGGCCACAACCTCCGGGTCGTCCTTCAAGAGCGCCAGGAAGTCGCCTTCGCCGGCCCACACGGCCATGGCCTTGTCCTGCACGATGCGATAGGCCGCCTCGCGGCTGACCCCGGCCTGGGTGAGCGCCAGCAGCACCCGCTGGGAGTGGATCAGGCCGCCCAATTGGTCCAGATTGCGGGCCATGGCCTCCGGGTAGACCAGCAGCTTCTCGACCACCCCGGCGAGGCGGTGAAGCGCGAAGTCGAGGGCGATGGTGGAGTCCGGCGCGAAGACCCGCTCGACCGAGGAGTGGGAGATATCGCGCTCGTGCCACAGGGCGACATTCTCGAGCGCCGGCACCACCGCGGCCCGCACCACCCGGGCGAGGCCGGTAAGGTTCTCGCTGAGGATCGGGTTGCGCTTGTGGGGCATGGCCGAGGAGCCCTTCTGGCCGGGCGCGAAGTATTCCTCGGCCTCGCGGACCTCGCTGCGCTGCAGATGGCGGACCTCCACGGCCAGCGCCTCGACGGAAGACGCGACGATGCCGAGGGCGGCGAAGTAGGCGGCGTGCCGGTCGCGCGGGATGACCTGGGTCGAGACCGGCTCGACGGCGAGGCCCAGCTTCTCCGCCACGTGGGCCTCCACGGCCGGATCGATGGTGGCGAAGGTGCCCACGGCGCCGGAGATGGCGCAGGTCGCGACTTCGCGCCGCGCCGCCTCCAGACGTTCGCGGTTGCGGGCGAAGGCGGCGTAGTGGCCGGCCAGCTTGAGGCCGAAGGTGGTCGGCTCGGCATGGATGCCGTGGCTGCGGCCGAGGCACAGGGTCTCCTTGTGCTCCCGTGCCCGGGCCTCGAGCGCCGCAAGCAGGCGGTCAAGGTCGGCCAGCAGCAGGTCGGCCGCCTGGGTCAGCTGCACCGCCAGGCAGGTATCCAGCACGTCCGAGGAGGTCATGCCCTGGTGCACGAAGCGCGCCTCCTCGCCCACGTGCTCGGCCAAGTTGGTGAGGAAGGCGATGACGTCGTGCTTGGTGGTCGCCTCGATCTCGTCGATGCGCGCGACCTCGAAACGGCCGCGCTGCCAGACCGCCTCGGCGGCCGCCTTGGGGATCACGCCGAGTTCCGCCTGGGCGTCGCAGGCATGGGCCTCGATCTCGAACCAGATGCGGAAGCGGTTCTCCGGCTCCCAGATCTTGGTCATTTCGGGCCGGCTGTAACGCGGAATCATGGGCCAGCTCGCGGCGACTCTCGGATTGAAATAGGGCGCCAACGAACGCCCGGGAGGCGGGATTGTCAAGGGTGGGCCGGGGCTTGACTGGGCTCGGCTAGCGGTCCAAGCAAGGGCGAATGGCAAGAGTGAGAGGCGACTATGCGTGATCCGCGCTACGACGTGCTGTTCGAGCCGGTGAAGATCGGGCCGGTGACGGCGTCCAACCGCTTCTACCAGGTGCCCCATTGCACCGGCTTGGGCTGGCGCTATCCGCGCAGCCTGGCGGCGCTCCGGGGCGTCAAGGCGGAGGGTGGCTGGGGCGTCGTCTGCACCGAGTATTGCTCGATGCATCCCAGCTCCGACAATCAGCCTTCGAATTACGCGGCCCTATGGGACGCGGAGGACGTGTGCGCCCACGCGCTGATGACCGAGGCAGTGCATGACCAGGGGGCGCTCGCCGGCGTCGAGCTGTGGCACGGCGGCAGTTCCACCGCCAACCTGTGGAGCCGGCTGCCGACCCTCGGCGCCGGTAGCTGGCCGCTGGCCCATTCCTCCGGCGATCCGGTGGCCTCGCGACCGATGGACAAGCAGGACATCCGCGATCTCAGGGGCTGGCAAAAGGCGGCGGCGGGACGTGCGCTCGAGGCCGGCTTCGACATCGTCTATGTCTACGCCGCCCACGGCTATCTGCTGTCGGAGTTTCTCTCCCCGGAGCTCAACCGGCGCTCCGACGAGTACGGCGGATCGCTGGAGAACCGGGTGCGCATCGTGCGTGAGTTGATCGCCGAGACCCGCGACGCAGTGGGCGACCGTGCCGCCGTGGCGGTGCGCTTCAACGTCTCCGACGAGGGCTGTGTCGAAGGCCTGACGGTGGCGGAGTCGCGCGAGGCGATCGCCCTGCTGGCGGACCTGCCGGACCTTTGGGACGTGACCGTCCCCGACTACTGGCGCGAGATGGGCAGCTCGCGCTTCGTCAAGGAGGCGGCCCAGGAAGAGGCCGTGGCCTTCGTCAAGACGATGAGCGCCAAGCCGGTGGTGGGGGTCGGCCGTTTCACCTCGCCGGACACCATGGTGCGCCAGATCAAGAAGGGCATCCTCGACTTCATCGGCGCTGCCCGGCCGTCGATCGCCGATCCCTTCCTGCCAAGAAAAATCAAGGCGGGGCGTCTCGAGGACATCCGCGAGTGCATCGGCTGCAACATCTGCTACGCCCACGACAACCGCGCCGTGCCGATCCGCTGCACCCAGAACCCGACCATGGGCGAGGAGTGGCGCAGGGGCTGGCACCCGGAGCGGATTGCCCGGCGCCACGCCGAGGAGACGGTGCTGGTGGCGGGCGGCGGGCCGGCCGGGCTGGAGGCGGCGCGCGCCCTCGGCCAGCGCGGCTACGCGGTGACTCTGGCCGAGGCGGGCGCGGAACTGGGCGGCCGGGTGAGCCGCGAAAGCCGCCTGCCTGGCCTGGCCGAATGGGCGCGAGTGCGCGACTGGCGCCTCGGCCAGTTGACCAAGCTGGCCAACGTGGAGATCTATCTGGAGAGCGAGTTGAGCGCGGCCCAGGTGCTCGATTTCGGCTTTCAGCACGTCTTCGTGGCGACCGGCGCACGCTGGCGGCGCGACGGCCTCGGCCGTCAGCGCACCACGGCGTTTCCAGGCTCCGAGCTCGCGAATGTCCTCACCCCGGACGACATCATGGACGGGCATCGGCCCGAGGGCCCGGTCCTCGTTTACGACGACGACAACTACTACATGGGCGCCGTCTTGGCGCTCAAGCTCCGGGCCGAGGGCCTCGAGGTGGTCCTGGCGACCAACGAGGGGCGGGCCGGGCACTGGAGCCGGCACACCGGCGAGCAGGAATTCACCATGGCAGCCCTCATCGAGGCCGGGGTGGAGATCGTCACCAACCATGGGCTGGACAGCTTCGATGGCAGCGAGGTGCGGCTCGCCTGCGTGTTTTCCAGGCGCATTACAGCGCGGCCGGCGGGCTCGCTCCTTACGATCACCTCCCGGGCACCTTCGGACAGCCTCTATCTCGAACTGGCGGGCGATCCGAAGCGGCTGACGGAGTACGGCATCCTGTCGCTCAGCCGCATCGGCGATTGCGCGGCGCCCGGAACCCTCGCGGCGGCGGTCTACGCCGGCCACCGGGCGGCCCGCCGGCTTGGCGACCCGCGGGACGAGGCGGCTGAACTGCCGCGCGAGCAACCCTGCCTCGGGTGAGCCGCCCCGCGCCCGAGAACCGTAAATCACCCTCGGCCGCGTCGTTTCTTCACCAAGAGTCCAAAGTCTCCCACAGCTTTGGATCGCCGATGACTGCCATCCAGTAGGTGTGGGATCGCGTATCTAAGCGGATGTGTAAGTCAACACACTTGACATTATTTGTTGCAAATAGACGTAAAGTTGCACAAGATTATCGAAATAGCGCAATTCAACCGCCTAGCCTTATGATAACCAAAAGGCGGTGAGTTGTTTTTTGTGTCTCGGCAGACGGCTGCAGGGAGTTTCTGCCCATGAATGATCGTCCGGTGATCATCACGTCCGGGGAATTCCCATCGCGCCCCTGAAGAACTGACGACCGGGGGTCCGGTCTTGGGGGAAAACCATGAGCGCGTCGGAATTTCAGATTCCGAGCGAAGACGAGGGTGGTCGCGAAACGCGGCGCGCGCCGCTGAGCGACGACAAGTGGTCGCCGCGCCTCACGCTGCTCGCCGTGGTGCTCAGCAACCTGATTCTGTGGTCTGGGATTTTCCTGGTGATCTCGTGGATCTTTTGACGGCGACGGGAGCAGGACGTCGTCCCGCCTGCCCCCTCTTGCGCAGTCCCAAATGAACGCCATCCGGCGCCACGGCGGGCCGCCATGGACGTGTGGTCGAAGAGTCGGCTTGCCTTAGGACGATGCGGCCGTGCGATCCTGGCCGTTCGCCCCGTTCGCCCCGTTCGCCCCGTTCGCCCCGTTGCGCCCGTTGCGTTTGCGGCGCACGAAATCCGTCGCCAGGTCCCCCGACAGGGCCGTGCTGCCGCATTTCGGACATTCCACGGCAGGCCCCAGCGTCCGTACGATGAAGACGTGCTCTTCGGTCTTGTTGTGGCAGAGTATTACGTAGCCTTCGGTAATTTTGTCGTCGATCTGCATGAAACACCGGCCCGATTCAAAGTCACGTTCGAAATAAATGCCTTGTCAAATCCGCGAACCACGGAGGGCCTCAACGGCCTCGCGAGCAACAATTATGCGGCGACGGTTTCGAGAACGCCAGCCCTTTTGGGTTAACACTTATGGTTAAGACGCCCGGCCGCAACCCTATATCCTTGTGCCGACACCTCGGCGGGGCAAGGGCGGCCGCTACAGCAGCCCGGCGCTCTTGAAGCTGGTCTCGCCGGACTTGGCGATCACCACGTGGTCGTGCACCGCGATGCCGAGCTTCTCGCCGGCGGCGACGATTTCCCGGGTCATCTCGATGTCGGCCTTCGACGGCGTCGGGTCGCCCGAGGGGTGGTTGTGCACCAGGATGAGGGCTGTGGCGCCGAGCTCCAAGGCGCGGCGCACCACCTCGCGGGGATAGACCGGCGTGTGGTCGACCGTGCCGCGCTGCTGGGTCTCGTCGGCGATCAGGCGGTTCTGCCGGTCGAGGAACAGCAGGTGGAAGCGTTCGACCTTTTCGTGGGCAAGCGAGATGCGGCAGTAGTCGAGCAGCTTGCCCCAGGACGACAGCACCGGCTGACCCAGGATCTGCTCCCGGGCGAGGCGCCGCGCCGCCTCGGGCACGATCTTAAGCGCCGCGATCGAGGCGTCGCCCAGATCCGGCACTTCGGCGAGTTCCGAGGGCTCGGCCGCCAGCACTGCCGACAGGCTGCCGAAGCGCTTCATCAGTGCCTTGGCGAGCGGCTTGGTGTCGGTCCGGGGCTTGGCGCCGAACAGCAGGAACTCCAGGATCTCGTAATCGGCCAGCGCCTCGCCGCCCTTGCCCAGCAAGCGCTGGCGCAAGCGGTCGCGATGGCCGTGGTAGTGCGGCTTATCCTGTTGCTGTTTCGACTCGCTCATCGCGGTCGGTCCTTCCCCCTCCCGATGTCGCCCTGTCGGGTCGACACTCGACCCCGGCGCGGCCGCCCTGCGGAGGTCCGGACGGGCCACCGCCGCCGGTCCCTTGCAAAATACCCCGTCGGGGGGTGATCGCAAAATCCCTTGCCGCAAATTCCCTTGGCGCGCCCTCTCGGCTGGTTTCGGCCGGCCTCAGGGAAGGGCGCTGGCATGGCTCGGGATCGTGCTATGGTGCGAGCGCGCGTCCGTGCTTTTGCGGGTGCCGGGGGAGAGGAGAAAGAGGACATGGCGGAAAGCGTCTACAAGGTCATCGAACTGGTCGGCACCAGCGAGGAGTCTTGGGAGAAGGCCGCAAAAGCCGCGGTCGAGCGGGCGGGCGCAAGTTTACGGGATCTGCGCATCGCCGAAGTCTCCGAGCTCGACATGCAGATCAAGGACGGAAAGGTCGACACCTACCGGGCCAAGGTGAAGGTGTCGTTCAAGTTCGAGTAGTGGGCCCGACGTCCGTCGCTCCTGTATCCGCCGGCTGGGCGGAGGACAGGCGTGGGGCGGAAAATAGTGCGTTTCAGGCCTCGTAGGGCGGGCTGTGCCAGCCCTTGGGCGATAGAGTGAAAACCTCGTAGCCGTCGGCCGTGACGCCGATCGAGTGTTCGAACTGGGCCGACAGGGAGCGGTCGCGGGTCACCGCGGTCCAGCCGTCCTCCAGGATCTTCACCTGATAGCGCCCGGCGTTGATCATCGGCTCGACGGTGAAGAACATGCCCTCGCGCAGGACCACGCCCTCGCCCGGGTCGCCGAAGTGCAGCACGCTGGGGGCCTCGTGGAACACCCGGCCGAGCCCGTGGCCGCAGAAATCGCGCACCACGGAGAAGCCCTGCGCCTCGGCGTGGCACTGGATGGCGTGGCCTACGTCGCCCAGGGTCGCGCCCGGGCGGACCGCCTCGATGCCGCGCCACATGGCCTCGAAGGTGATCTCTATTAGCCGTCTCGCCCTGAGCTTGGGCGCGCCGAGGTAGAACATGCGGCTGGTATCGCCGTGCCATCCGTCGAGGATCACGGTGACGTCGATGTTGACGATGTCGCCGTCCTGCAGGCGCTTCTTCTCGTTCGGGATGCCGTGGCAGACCACGTGGTTGACCGAGGTGCAGATCGACTTGGGGAAACCGCGGTAGTTGAGCGGCGCGGGAATGGCACCGTGGCCGATGATGTAGTCGTGGCACAGGCGGTCGAGGTGTTCCGTCGTGGCGCCCGGGGTCACCGAGGGGGTGATAAAGTCGAGGGTTTCGGCGGCCAGGCGGCCGGCCCGGCGCATGGCTTCGAAATCGGCCTCCGTATGGATGGTGATCCGGCGCTCCTCGTGGTTCATGCGCCGCGCGGCTTCGCCTGAGCCCGTACCCGCCGTGGTCATCCTCTGATCCCGCCGTCTTCAGTCACCGTCAGCCGTCCTTTCGTGCCGTCTGTCGCCGCTGGCCGCCGTCAGTCATCGAGCGGCAGGGGCTGGCGCAGTTCGATGGCCTCTGGGCCGACGCTGCAATCATAGCAGAAAACCTCCACGCCGCGCTGCCTGGCCTCCGCGAAGGCGCGGGCATAGACCGGATCGATATCCGAGGCAATAGCCACGCGGCCGCAGTCGCCCCGCTGCACCAGGTAGAACATCACCGCGCGTCCGCCGTCTTCCACCACCTGGGCGAGCTCGCCCAGGTGCTTGGCGCCGCGCGCCGTCACGGCGTCGGGGAACTCGGCCCTTGGCGAGGCGGCCTCTTCGCCGTCGCGCCGCAACGTCACGCTCTTGATCTCCACGTAGCAGGCCTCGCGGCCGGGCCCCTCGAGCAGCAGATCGACGCGACTGTTCTTACCGTAGCGCACCTCGCGCCGCAGATCCCGGTAGCCGGCGAGCTCGGCAATGCGCCCGTCCTGCCAGGCCTCGGCGACCACCGCGTTGGCCCAGCCGGTGTTGATGCCGACCAGCGACGGGCCGGCGTCGACCAGCTCCCAGGTGAAGGCCAGCTTGCGCGCCGGATTGCGGCTCGGTGACAGCCACACCGCCATGCCCGGTTCGGCCAGCCCCATCATGGAGCCGGGATTGGGGCAGTGGGCCGTCACCTCTGCGCCGTCCTGCAACTCGATATCCGAGAGGAATCGCTTGTAGCGGCGCAGCAGCCGACCAGATAAAAGAGGGTCCGCGAATTTCATGACATCTTGGTACCCTGTGGCTAGACTGGATTCAACCGTGGCCGGGCCCGCGGCGATCCATTTATGGGGTGGGGCGCGTCGGTCGAGTAGAGCGACCGGATCGAGAGGACAGTGCGGATGAAGGCCCTCATCACGGTGGTTGTGGCATTGGCTCTCCTGGCGGCACCCGCGTGCAGCTTTCCCGAGCCGACCCGCCCCACGGCGCCCAGCTCCGGAGCCCTGCCGCCGCCGGAAGGCGCCGCGGCGCCGGTGCCGGAGTCCGCCGGCACGGCCGCCGCCGAAAGCGCCCCCGCCGGCAGCAGCGGAGTCGTCATCGAAACGATCGAGCCCGATCCCTCGGTGGCCGCGGAGCCCACTGCCATCACCATACCTGAGGGTTCCGGCTGGACCCACCCGGAAGTCCCTCTGACCACGCAGCAGGAGGATATCGAGGCCTGCTTCCGCTTCGCCTCGGCCCAGGTGGCCCGCGAGTCGCTGATCGACGAGGACCGCTACGACAGCAGCGCCGACCGCGACGTCTACAATCTCTGGGGCGAGCCTACCCTGACCCAGCGGGTGGACTACTACAGCGAGCGGCGACGGCGCGGCGCCCTCTTCGATAGCTGCATGCAGTCGAAGGGCTACATCAAGAATTGACCGGGAATCGACCGGGCCCGGCGGGTGCGGATTGCCGGGACTCGGCCTCGGGGGGTGTATAATTTGAGCCAATCCAGCGTCACCGCCGCACTCCTGGTCATCGGCAACGAGATCCTGACCGGCGAGACCCGCGACGCCAATCTGGCCTTTCTCGGCACCGAGCTTACGGGCCTCGGCATCCGGCTCGCCGAGGCCCGGGTGGTGGCCGACGACGAGGGCGCCATCGTGGCAGCGCTGAACGAGCTGCGCCGGCGCTTCGACTATGTCTTCACCACCGGCGGGATCGGGCCGACCCACGACGACATCACCGCGGCATCGGTCGCCAAGGCCTTCGGCCGGCCGCTGACCCTTCACCCGGAGGCCCATGAGATCCTGCTCGGCTACTACGAGCCCGGCGAGCTGAACCAGGCGCGCCTGCGCATGGCGCACACGCCGGAGGGCGCACAGCTGGTCGAGAACCCGATCAGCGGCGCGCCCGGCTTCCAGGTGGAGAACGTCTTCGTCCTGGCCGGCATCCCGTCGGTCATGCAGGCCATGTTCGGGAGCCTGCGCCACCGCCTCACGGGCGGCCAGCGGGTCTTGTCCGAGACCATCGTGGCTTACCTGGCCGAGGGTCACATGGCGGCCGGCTTGGGCGCGATCCAGGCGGCCAATCCGGACGTCGAGATCGGCAGCTATCCGTTCCACAAGGAGGGCCGCTACGGCGCCCGCCTGGTGCTGCGCGCGACCGAACCGGAGCGCCTCGCCCTGGTCAGCGACGCGGTGGCCGCCCTAGTCGAGGAGCTTAGCGCGGGCAGTTGACCTTCAGGGTAAGGGCGCGCCGCGCCCTTACGGCGAGATGCCGAGGTCGGCCAGGCGTTTTTCCGCCCATTCGTGGTGGCGCGCCGCGGCTTTGCGGTACCAATTCACGGCCTCGCCCAGATCCCGCTGGACGCCGAGGCCCTTCTCGTACATCTGTCCGATGTTGAACTCGGCGTAGCTGTAGTTGCGCTTGGCGGCCTGGTGGAACCAGTAGAGCGCCTGCTCGAAGTCCCGCTCCACTCCGCGGCCCTGGCGATAGAGGTAGCCCAGGTCGTTCATGCCGTTGAGGTGGCCTTGCTCGGCGGCGCGGCGGTGCCATTCCGCGGCCTGGCCGTAATCGAGCTCGACGCCCTCGCCGCGCTCGTACATCCAGCCCAGGCGGTTCTGGGCCCCCGGATGGCCGCGCTTGGCAGCCTTGAGGTAGGCGCGGAAGGCGGCCTCCAGGTCGCGCTCCGCCGGCGGCTTGTGATAGAGGGTCTCGGCCTTCTGGAACTGGTCCTCCACGGGGGTGGTCAGGCTGGTCACCAGGCGCTCGATGAAGCCCGAGTCCGCCTCGGCCGCATCGGCTTCCGCGTCGGCGGCCGCCGCATCGTCTTGAGTCGCCGCGGGGGCACCGGCTTCGGCCGGCATCTCGCCGCGGGGCTCCCCCGCAGCTTGGGGCTCCGGTTGCGCGGGCTCGAGGTCTTCAGAGGGCGGTGCCAGCGGCAGCTCCGCCAGCGTCTCTGCCGGTGCCTCCTTTTGGGGCTCCGGTTGAAGCTCCGGCGCCCGATCCTCGGCCTCGGCCGCCCCGGCGGTCCCGGCGGCTTCGGGTGCCGCTTGCTCCGCCTCGCCGGACGGGGCTTCCGCCTCGCGGTCCGATTCCTCGGCGTCGCGCGCAAGTTCGGCGAGCGCCCGTTCGGTCTGCTCGCGAATGGACACCAGGCTGAGGTTGGGCCCCTTGGGGGCCGAATGGCTCGACTCCAAGGCGCTCGCGTGGGCCGCGGTCGCCACCACCGCGACCCGGATGCGCCCGGCCAGGGCCGGGTCCAGGGTCGAGCCGAAGATCAGCTGGGCCGCGGGATCGATCTGCTCGCCGATATGCCCGATCACCTGTTCGACCTCGTGCAGGGTCAGGTCGTCGCCACCGGTGATGTTGATGAGCAGGGCGCGGACCTGATCGAGGGTCACGCCCTCCAGCAAGGGATTGCCCATGGCGGCGCCGGCCGCCTCGACGGCCCTGAGCTCGCCCTCGGCCTCGCCGACGCCCATCAGCGCCCGGCCCATGTCCTCGATCACGATGCGCACGTCGGCAAAATCGAGATTGATCAGTCCGGGGCGCACGATGAGGTCGGTCACCGCCCGCACGCCGTCGCGCAAGACCCCGTCGGCCAGTGTGAAGGCCTCGCCAATGGTGGTCTTGCGGTCGACCACCTGGAACAGGTTCTGGTTGGGGATCACCAAAAGGGTATCCAGATGGCGCTGCAGCTCCTGCAGACCCGCTTCCGCCACCCGCATGCGCCGCGGGCCCTCGAAATCGAAGGGCTTGGTCATAACGCCGACGGTCAGCAGCCCCGCTTCGCGGGCGGCGCGGGCGATCACCGGGGCGCCGCCGGTGCCGGTGCCCCCGCCCATGCCGGCGGCGATGAAGACCAGGTGGAAGTCTTCCAGGGCGTCGAGCACCTCCTCGAGTATTTCCTCCGCCGATTCGCGGCCGACATCGGGCTGGGAGCCGGCGCCGAGGCCGCCGGTGGTGTTGCGCCCGAGCTGGATGCGGTTCTCGCAGGGCGAGGCCTCGAGCGCCTGGGCGTCGGTGTTGGCGACGATGAAGGTGACGCCTTCGAGGCCGGCCTCGATCATGTTGCTGACCGCGTTGCCGCCGGCCCCGCCGATGCCCAGCACGGCGATCCGCGGCAGGTAGCCGTCCGTCGACTCGCTCGCCTTGAGATTGAGGACCACGATTGTCTTCCCTGCGGTATCGAACCGGCGCCGGCACGGCCGGCGCGACTCGAACAACACGAAACCATAGTGGGGATGGGAATCGCCCGCAACAAAGATGCGGACAAGACGATTTTGCCCGTCATTTACCTATATTAAGAATTGGTTAAGACGAGGCCTTGTCAGCACTTTGCAGGGCAGATCAAATCGCGGGCCGGGTCTTGTTCGGGCCTAGAGGCGCTCGGGCTTTTTAGCTGTCGCGATATTCGAGCCGGGCGGCTCAATCTTCGCCCGCGGTCTCCTCGGAGGCCAGGTGATGGCGGCGCATGAGCGGCGTCTGGGCAAGCGCGAAGACGAGGGTCAGGCCGAGGATGCCGAAGACTTTGAAGCTCACCCAGACGTCGGTGCTCTGGGTCCGCCAGACGGCCTCGTTGAGGCCGGCCATGGCCAGGAAGAACAGGCCGAAGCGGAACGTGAGCTTGTGCCAGCCTCGGTCGTCCATGGCCCAGGCCGTCCCCATCAGCGGCTTCAGGAGCGGCCGCCCGAAGGCCAGGCCGCCGAGCAGGATGGCCGCGAACAGCACCTGCACGATGGTCGGCTTCATCTTGATGAAAGTCTCGTCCTGGAGGGCCAGGGTGAGCCCGCCGAAGACGGCGACCACCCCGGCGGTGATCAGCGGCATCAGCGGCACCCGTCGGGCGATCGCCAGGCTGAGGCCCAGCGCCACCGCCGTGGCCGCCATCAAGGCCCCGGTCGCCCACAGCAGGTCGGATAGCACATAGGCGATGAAGAAGACCGCGATGGGCCCGTAGTCGCTGAGCGGCCGCAGCCAAGGCGGCTCGGCCCGGGCGGCTTCGGTCCTGGTCTCTTTGGCTCCGTCGCTCATGGCGCCTCGACCCTAACCCGCGTGCCGCGGCGAGGCAACGCGAGGGCCGTAAGACTTGGGGCGGTGACACGTGATCCCGTGACAGGCGCGCGCGCCAGGGTTATCAGAGGGACGGCGGAGCTGCGGGTGCCGGGAGGCGGTCATGGCGAAGGGCGATCTCAAG
>CALJXB010000462.1 GCA_937974415.1 uncultured Kiloniellales bacterium | reverse complement strand
GCGAGCCGCTCGGCCTCGTCGCGGGCGTGGCGTTCGCGCAGGGCCAGCCAGTCCGCCGCGGCGCCCTGGGAATGGAGCGCGCCGAACTCGAGGTGCTCGTAGGTCCACTCGAAGGCGGCTCGCACCGCGTCCAGGGGGTCGCCGCCGGCGCGCTGCAGGCGCGCCAACTCGCGGGCCATGCGGACGGTCTCCTCGCGCCGGAAGCAGTCGTGCAGGTTCTCGAGGGACCGGGCAACGATCTCCTCGGCCGGCGGGTCGCTGACGTCGAGCCAGATCTCGGCGCCCTTCACCACCACCGGATAGCGCCGCAGGCGGTCGCCGCCGATCAGGGTCTCGCCGCTCTCAAGATCGAACTTCCAATTGTGCCAATTGCAGGTCAGCACGCAGCCGTCGGCGAGATGGCCCTCGGCCAGTGGATAGCCCTCGTGGGGGCAGCGGTTGTTGCAGGCGTAGATCCCCGTCTGCGTCTTGAAGAGGACGATCTGCTTGCGGCCCACCTTGACGATCTTGAGGCCCTTGGGCGCCAGGTCGTCCAGGTCCGCCACCTTCACCAGAGAGTCGCCCGAGTCTTCGCTCGGCGCCGGCATCGCGTTCATGGCCAAGCCCTTTTCGTGCCCACTGAAGCGGGATCTTTTATAAAGATCTTTCTTTCGAAATTATACTCTAGATCGGGCCTCTTGTATTTGTAAAGAAGATTCTTTAGAAAATGAACATGGCACAGACGAGAAAACCCTTGGAACCGCGCACTCGGCGCGGCCTCATGGAGCGGCTGAAGCAGGACGGCGCCCAGGATGCCGGCACGCTCGCCGAGGCGCTGGGGGTTTCGGCCATGGCGGTGCGCCAGCACCTCTACGCCCTGGAAGGCGAAGGCCTTGTCACCTTCGAGGAGGAGGCGCGGCCGGTCGGCCGCCCGGCCAAGCTGTGGCGCCTGACCCCGGCTGCGGACCGGTTCTTTCCCGACGGCCACGCCGAACTCACTCTCAACCTGCTGGCCGCCCTGCGGGAAACCTTCGGCGAGGACGGGGTGGAAAAGCTGCTGGCCGCACGCACGGCCGAGCAGATCGCCGCTTACCGGCGCCGGGTCAAGGCCTCCGACCCCCTCAAAGCCCGGCTCGAGGCACTGGCCAAGATCCGCACCGAGGAAGGCTACATGGCGGCGGTGAAGCACGATGGCGGCAAGGGCCGCGACGGATTCCAGCTGGTCGAGAACCACTGTCCGGTGTGTGCCGCGGCCCGCACCTGCCAGGGCCTCTGCGCCTCCGAACTGGAGGTCTTCCGGAGCGTGCTGGGGCCCGACGTGACGGTCGAGCGCAGCGATCACATCCTGGCGGGCGCGCGGCGCTGCGCCTATCGTGTCACCGAGTCAGACGATTGACCGAAGCGGAGGGCAGGCCATGCCAACCATCGATGCGGCGAAGCTGGATGCCCTCTGCGCGACCATCCTGGGCGCTGCCGGGGTGAGCTCGGCGACGGCCCACTCGGTTGCCGCCCATCTGGTGGAAAACGACCTCAGGGGCATCGAGTCCCACGGCTGCAGCCGCATCCCCTATTATCTGGGCCTGATCGCCGAGCGCAGCCTCAAGCCGAAGGCCGAGCCCAGGTGCGAAGCCGTGGCCGGCGCCCGGGTCCTCAAGGTCGACGGCGGCCGGGGCTTCGGGATTCCGGCCATGGAGCTGGCGCTGGAATCCTTGAGCGAGGCCGTGGAGGAGACCGCCCTTGCCGCGGCGGGCATCGTCAACGTCGGCCACACCGGGCGTATCGGCGCTTACGCCGAGCAGGCCGCCGAGCGCGGCTGCTTCGCCTTCATTTGCGGCGGCGGCAATCATCGTGCTTGGCCGAACGTGGCGCCCCACGGCGGGCGCAAGGGCGTGGTGTCGACCAACCCCTACGCCCTGGCGCTGCCGGGCGGGACGCGGGGGCCGCTGGTGGTCGATTTCGCCACCTCCGCCATCGCCCAGGGCAAGGTCATGGTAGCGCGGGATAAGGGCGCGGCCTTGCCCGAGGGCCTGCTGCTGGACCGCAAGGGCCGGCCGAGCACCGACCCGAACGACTATTACGACGGCGGCGCGCTGCTGCCGGCGGCGGGGCCGAAAGGCGGCGGCCTCGCCCTCGTTGCCGAGCTGGTCGGCACCGCCCTGCTGGGCCCGCCCCACGAGTTCAACTGGATCTTCGTGATGATGAAGGTCGAGGCGTTCCGCGAGCTGGGCGCTTACGGCGCCGACGCCGAGGCGTTCCTGGCGCGGGTCAGGGCCTGCCCGCCGCAAAAGGGCTTCGAGCGGGTCAGTGTGCCGGGCGAGCTGGAGCGCGAACGCGCCGCCCAGCGCCGCCGCGACGGCATCGCGGTCGACGATGCGATCTGGACCGGAATCGGCGAGGCGGCCCGCACGGTCGGCATCGACCTGGGCGGCTTAGCGGCGGCCTGAACCCGCCAGCGCGGCGACCCGCTGCCGCAGCACCGGCACCAGATCCGCCTCGAACCAGGGGTTCTTCCTCAGCCACGCCGTATTGCGCCAGCTCGGATGGGGCAGCGGCAGGACCTCCGGCAAGTGGTCGCGCCAGGCGCGCACCGTCTCGGTCATGGAGGCCTTGCGGCTCCTACCGAGGTAATAGCGCTGGGCGTAGCTGCCGATCAGCAAGGTCAATTCGATGGCCGGCAGGGCGGCCCTCAGCGGCGGGTGCCAGAGCGGCGCGCATTCCGGCCGCGGCGGCCTGTCGCCGCCACGCGGGTCGCGGCCGGGATAGCAGAGGCCCATGGGCACGATGGCGATCCGCGCCTCGTCGTAGAAGGCCTCGCGGTCGAGGCCGAGCCAGTGGCGCAGGCGGTCGCCGGACGGGTCATTCCACGGCACGCCGGTCTCGTGCACCCGGGTCCCCGGTGCCTGGCCGACGATCAGCAGCCGGGCGCTTTCCCGTGCCCGCAGCACCGGCCGCGGGCCCAGCGGCAGGTGCTCGGC
>CALJXB010000461.1 GCA_937974415.1 uncultured Kiloniellales bacterium | reverse complement strand
GGCGAAGTCCATGTCATCGGCGATTGCAAGGCCCCGCGCACCGCCGAGGAGGCGGTGCTCGAAGGCCTCAAGGCCGCGGCCGAAGTCTAGGGATCAGGTGATGGGGAAGGACGCCATGGCCGAAACTACGGCCGCTTCGGGGCCCAGCTACTCTCTGCCCAAGTCGTTCTATACGGCCCCCGAGGTCTTCGCCGCCGAGAAGGAGCGCATCTTCTATCGCTCCTGGGTCTGCATTGGGCTGCTGGAAGACGCACGCGAGCCGGGCGAGTATTTCACCGCTGCGGTCGCCGATCAGGACATCTTGGTGATCCGCGGGCGGGACGGCGAGCTGCGCGCGTTCTATAATGTCTGCCAGCACCGCGCCCATCAGTTGGCATCGGGCCGGGGCAACCTGCGGCGCATCGTTTGCCCCTACCATGCCTGGAGTTACGACTTGGACGGCCGGCTCGCCTACGCGCGCAATTCCGAGAGCGTGCCGGGCTTCGACGCCTCAGCCATCTGTCTAACGCCGGTCCGGGTCGAGGCCTTCTGCCACCTCGTCTTCGTCAACTTCGACCCCGATGCGCCGTCCTTCGGCGAACAGACCGAAGGGCTCGAGGCCGAGGTGCGCGCCGTCGCGCCCAAGATCGACGACGTGTGCCTCGGCGACCGGGTCGAGAAGGTTATCGAGGCCAACTGGAAGGTGATCGTCGAGAACTTCTCCGAGTGCTATCATTGCACCGTCGCCCATCCGAGCTTCACCCAGGGTGTGGTCGACCCGCAGACCTACCGCATCACCCCGTACCGCGCTTACCAGCGTCACGATTGTAAAGCCCAGCCGGCGGAGCGGTCCCAGTACGACTTCGACCGTCAGGCCTCGGCCCACGCCGACAGCTTCACGTCCTGGTACGTCTGGCCCTTGATGGCTTTGCAGGTCTATCCGGGCGGAGCCGTCAACAGCTTCCGCTGGCAGCCCCTCGGCGAAGGCCGCACCCGGGTCGTCAACGACTGGTTCTTTGCGGCGCTGCCTCCCAGCCAAGCCGAGCGCAAACTCGTGCACCAGCACCGGGCGACCACCTTCCCGGAGGACTTTCCCTTGGTCGAGGCGGTGCAGCGCGGCCTCCAGAGCCGCGGCTACGAGCGCGGCCCCGTCATGGTCGACCGGGCGCCCTCGTCCTTGAGCGAGATCGGCGTGCGCGCGTTCCAGGACCTGGTGCGCGATGCCTTGGGCGACCTCTAGGGCGCGCCGCTCGCGTCAGGTCCGGGCGATCTCGTCGAGCAGCCAGGTCTTGAAGGCCACCACCTTCGGCAGATCGGCCGTCCGCTTCGAAACCACGATGTGATAGGCGAAGTCGAGTGGGTCGCAGACGCTGAGATCGAAGGGTACGACGAGGCGACCGGCCGCCAGATCGTCGGCCACCAGGAACGAACTGGCGAGCGCCACGCCCTGGCCCTCGATCGCGGCCTGAAGCGCGAGAGCCCTCATGCTGAAGGCCGGGCCGCGGGTGAAGTCGATGTCGTGAATGCCTGCGGCCAGCAGCCACATGTGCCAGGTCGGCGCGGTCACGTCCTCCGAATCCCATTCCAGATGAATGAGCGTGTGGTGGCGCAGATCGTCGGGCTTTTCCAGCGGCTCCGGGCCGTCGAGCAGCTTCGGGCTGCAGACCGGAAAGATTTCCTCGCTCGACAGTCGCTCGGCCTCCAGGCCGGGATAATCGCCGCCGCCGTAACGGATCGCCAGATCGACGTTGTCGCGTTGGAAATCGACGAGCTTGTCGGTGGCATCCAGCCGCACGTCGAGGTCCGGGTGAGCCGCCCGGAAGCGGTCGAGCCGCGGCACCAGCCATTTGGCCGCGATGGCGGGACCGAGGCTGACCGTGATGGCGCCCCTAGTCTCATGGGCGCGCAGCAGGTCGACGGCTTCGGCCAGCTTGTCGAAACCGTCCCGCAAGGGGGGCAGGGCGGCCTGGCCGGCCTGGGTCAGCCTGAGGGCCCGGGTCAGGCGGTGGAACAGGGGCACCTCGAGCAGTTCCTCGAGCGCCTTGACCTGGTGGCCGATCGCGGCCGGCGTGACGTTCAGCTCGGCCGCCGCCTTGGTGAAGCTGAGGTGCCGGCCGGCCGATTCGAAGGCCCTGAGAGCGTTCAAGGGCGGAAGCGGTCGAGCCATTGTCTATACCGGAATTTTTCTAGCATATAAGCCGAGATCTTCTCGTTTGTTGAAGATCATAACTATGTCTATCTTTTTGATAATTCAAGGCCGTATCGCACCCATGTCGGCGCGACGCAGGCAGCCTCATAGATCAAATAAATCTACATCATAGGTGTGTAGGCGAGCGGCCAAACCGGAACCCGATGAATGAGACAAGAAAATGAGCTCTATTAATCTACCTGTCCTCTACGCAAACGACAGCTGCCCCTATGTATTTAGAGCACGAATTGCGTTGATGTATTCTGGAATAGAAGTAGAACACAGGGAAGTGGATCTCGACAATAAACCGCCATCTATGTTGGAAGTCTCCCCAAAAGGAACGGTGCCAACTCTGATGCTGTCTGACGGGTCAGTCATCGATGAAAGCTGGGATATTGTTCGCTGGGCGATCGGACAGAATGATCCGGAAAATTGGATCGGCGAAAATAATGCCGCATTGGCGTTGGCGGAAGAGCTGGTTGAAAAAAACGATGGAGAGTTCGGCGAACCCTCAATGTACTACAAGTTTGCCAGTTACTATCCTGACCGGGATGTTCTGCAAGACAGATCTGACTGCGAGCCATTTTTGGATGAGTTGGAAAATCGACTTTCTAAGCAGCCTTTCACGTATGGCAGTGAAATTTCGGCTGCAGATATTCCCATTTTCCCCGCGGTGAGCGGATTCTCCAAAATCGAACCCGAGTGGTTTGCTGACCGGTTTCCGAATCTCAATAAGTGGTTAGACAGAATGTCGGCCTCGCCTCATGTTCAATGCGTAAAATTCGGTCATACTCCCTGGAAATTCGAACAAGCTAATTAATTGCTGACATCGCAAATGCGTTTGCACCGATTTCCAGTGGACACGTTCTAGTGGGCTTTCTGTGAGTCCTCATTTGGCCCATGAGGTCCCTTCGAGGGCGGACACCGGAAGGTGTGCGCCCTCCAAGTAGTACAGACTCATCGAAAATATCGGTGGCAAAAAGAGATATCCGTCATGTCGCAATCTTTGTTCGCTGCTCCCTGTACTATGTTTGAGCTGCCCCTCAGTCAGGACTTCGATCAAGCACGTGCCGCCGTGCTCGGCATCCCTTTCGATTGCGGCCTCTCGGCGACCCGTTTCGGCGCCCGCTTGGGGCCGAACGCCATCCGCCAAGCATCGGTACTCACCGGCGTTCTACTGAAAGACGCTAACGTTGACCCGCTCGAGCGCGTTGTAGATGCCGGTAATGTGAGGGTCTCCGCTGGAGGTATTCATGGTGCGTTTGAGGCTATCGAGCGGGCGATGAACATGGTTCTCGATGCCGACTGCATTCCACTCACGCTTGGGGGTGACGGCGCGGTAAGCCTGCCCCAAATGCGATCCATCCAAAGAGCACATGGTCCTGTGGCGGTCCTACATTTCGACGCGCACACCGATACGGCTCAGCTGAAGTCGAATGATCACTACGACAATGCGACGCAGTTTACCCACGCGGTCAACGAATCGCTGATCGATGTGGAGCATGCTATCCATGTTGGAACCCGTGCTCCGGTCAACGCCGAAGATGACATCGCGTACACACGGAAACTTGGATACGAGGTCATCCCCTACGTGGTCGTCAGAAACTGGGGCGAAGCGAAACTCATCGCCCACTTGCAACGACGGGTGTCCGGAAAGAAGGTTTACATATGCTTCGATATGGATTTCTTCGACCCGTCGGTTGCCCCAGGAGTTCAAACACCAACGCCTGGTGGCGCTCTCGCAGCCGAAGGCTTGGCGATGATACGGGGATTGAAAGGGCTCGATGTCGTTGCTTTGGATATCAATACCGTGACGCCACTGCATGACTCGGCCGGCGTGACGGCAACGCTCGCGGCTTCAGTGGCGGCGGAGATGCTGGCACTGCTCTAAGATAGTCTGGAGATTGGAGCAGATGTCTGAT
>CALJXB010000460.1 GCA_937974415.1 uncultured Kiloniellales bacterium | reverse complement strand
GGCGAAGATCTCCCGATAGAGCTGGGCGTCACGGGGACCGAGGCTCTCGGGCAGGACCGCCGCCGGGGCTTCCAGTACGGCCGGCGCAGTGGCAGCTTGCGGGTCGTCGGCACCCGCAGGGGCGAGCGGAGTCGCAGCCAGAAGGCCGGCGGCGACGAGTGCTCCGGTCCGCACAAAGATCGTTCGGAACCGGCCTTGAATGGTCGGCATGAGGCGGGAAACCCTAGTTAAGCACGAAGCCCCCCCGGGAGCCGACACGCTAATGGATTCGCTCTTCGCCCGCAATATTCGGCCCTCATTTTCGACGGTTCTGACCGGGGCCTAGCTTATTCAGGAAGCCGTTAACGGATCCTCACCGGCGCGAAAGGCCTGGGCGAAGGCGAGAAAGTCGCGCCACGCCAAGCGCTTCTGGGCGGGCTGGCGCAGGAGATAGGCCGGGTGCAGGGTCGGCATGGCGGGAATCGGGCGCGCCAGGCCGGCTTGCTGATAGTGGGCCCAGCGCCCGCGCAGCTTGAGGATGCCTTCCCGGCGGGCCAGGAGGGTGCGCACCGAGCTGGCGCCCAGCAACATCAGGTGACTCGGGTCGACGAGCTCGACCTGGCGCTCCAGGAACGGCAGGCAGGCCGCGACTTCGGCCGCGGTAGGGTTGCGGTTGCCGGGCGGCCGCCAGAACAGCAGGTTGGTGATGTAGACCGACTGCCGGTCGAGGCCGATCGGCGCCAGCATGCGGTCGAGCAGTTGCCCGGCCGCGCCGACGAAGGGCCGGCCCTTGCGGTCCTCCTCGGCGCCGGGCGCCTCGCCGATGATCATGACCTTGGCCTCGGGGTTGCCGTCGAACATGCAGAGGTTGGTGGCGGTTGCCTTGAGGGCGCAGCCGTCGAAGGCCAGCAAGGCGGCGCGAAGCTCTTCGATCGATCGGGCCTCGGCGGCCATGTGCCGGGCCGAGGCGACGGCGGCATCGGTGGATGCCGGGCCCGGCGCCTCGGCCTGCCATGGCGCGGCCTGTGCCGCTGGCGCGCTCGCGCCCGGCCGAGGCTCCGCCAAGCCGGCAGGCCGGACGGCTTCCGGGCGCGGATCGGGCGCAGGCCCGGATGCAGGTCGCGGCGCTGCGAGGCGGTTGAGCGGCCGCTCCTCGATCGCCTCGTCGGCGCCGCTGTCGACTTGCCAGGCGAGCCAGGCGAGCCGGCTGAGATCGGAATCCGGTTCGTTCGACATGACCCTGCACGCTAGCACCGCCGTCCGGCCGCGCCCATCCCCATAGAGACGCTTCGGCCGCATTTTCGTGATGAATCGCCTCCAAATCCGTCGCTTTCGGATAGCGTCGCAAGGGCCGGTCGGCTATACCCTTGGCGAATTGCTCGGAGCCCGAAAAATCACAGGGTTCGGCCGGGCGGGTGCCTCTAGCAATTGACAGGCTGCGCAGAGGGGGAGCGAGGCATGGACCGAGAATTCATGGAATTCGACGTGGTGATCGTCGGCGCGGGGCCAGCCGGCCTGGCCGCGGCGATCCGCCTCAGGCAGCTGAGCGCGGAGGCCGGCCACGAGGTCTCCGTCTGCGTCCTGGAAAAGGGTTCCGAGGCGGGCGCGCACATCCTGTCGGGCGCGGTCATGGAGCCGCGGGCGCTGAACGAGCTGCTGCCCGACTGGCAGGAGCAGGGCGCACCGCTCAACACGCCGGTGAGCGCCGAGAAGTTCCTGCTGCTGACCGAAAAGCGCGCCCTCAGTGTGCCGATCTGGACCCTGCCCGGACAGATGCAAAACCACGGCAACTACATCGTTTCCCTGGGCAACGTCTGCCGCTGGCTGGCCGAGCAGGCCGAAGCCCTGGGGGCGGAGATCTACCCCGGCTTCGCCGCGGCGGAGCTGCTGAGCGACGACGAGGGGCGGATCACCGGCGTCGCGACCGGCGACATGGGCATCGCCAAGGACGGCAGCGAGAAGGCGAGCTTCGAGCGCGGCATGGAGCTCAGGGCCAAGTACACCTTTTTCGCCGAAGGCTGCCGCGGCTCCTTGAGCAAGCAGCTGTTCGAACGCTTCCACCTGCGCGAGGACTGCGACCCGCAGACTTACGGCCTCGGCATCAAGGAGCTCTGGGACCTCGATCCGGCCAAGCACCAGCAGGGCCTGGTGATCCACACCGCCGGCTGGCCGATGGACAGCCAGACCTGGGGCGGCTCTTTCATCTACCACCTGGAGAACAACCAGGCCGCCGTCGGCTTCGTGGTCGGGCTCGACTACCGCAACCCGCATCTCTCGCCGTTCCATGAGATGCAGCGCTTCAAGACCCATCCGGCGATCCGGCCCATGTTCGAGGGCGCTAAACGAGTTGCCTACGGCGCCCGCGCCCTCAACGAGGGCGGCCTGCAGTCGATTCCCAAGCTGGCGTTCCCCGGCGGGGCCCTGATCGGCTGTTCGGCGGGATTCCTCAATGTGCCGAAGATCAAGGGCAGCCACAACGCCATGAAGACCGGCATGCTGGCGGCCGAGGCCGCTTTCGAGGCCCTCAAGGGTGGCGATGAGGGGCAGGGCGTCTTGGCGGCCTATCCGGCGGCCTTCCGGAAGTCTTGGGTCTATCGGGAGCTCCACAAAGCCCGCAATTTCCGCCCGGCCTTTGCCAAATGGGGCCTTTGGCGGTCCCTGGCCTATGGCGGGCTCGACCTCAAGCTACTGGGCGGGCGGGCGCCCTGGACCTTCCGGCAAACCCACGACGACCACACCCGCCTGAAGCCGGCGGCCTCTTCGCCCAAGATCGACTACCCCAAGCCCGACGGAACGTTGACCTTCGACCGTTTGTCCTCCGTTTATATTTCCAACACCAATCATGAGGAAGATCAGCCGGTCCACCTGGTGTTGCGCGATCCGGCGGTCGCGGTCGACCACAATTTGGCGCTCTACGACGCGCCTGAGCAGCGTTACTGCCCGGCCGGGGTGTATGAGATCGTGCGTGACGACGATGGCAGCAATCCGCGCCTGCAGATCAATGCCCAGAACTGTGTTCACTGTAAAACCTGCGACATCAAGGATCCGACCCAAAACATCAATTGGACGACACCGGAGGGTGGCGGCGGCCCGAACTATCCCAATATGTGAGCTATGGACCTGGGGCCCGGATTTATGGCATCAAAAGGGGAATGGGAACGGAGTCGCGCCCGGAAAGACCGTTTTGACGGCCTTGCCGGACGTACTTTTGCGTCCCTTTGTGGAAGCAAGGCTTGAGCCGGAGACGTGATGTGAAACCGAGGCTCGGACGCGTGAGTCGCATGGCCGTCCTGTTGGCGGCCGGCCTGGCGGTGGTCGGCTGCACCCAATCCCAGCCGGAGGTCAGGAAAACCCCGCCACCGGAGCCGACGGCAGGCTCCACGCGGGCAGCGTCGTCCATCCTCTTGGCGGCGGCCGAGGGGCAAAGAGATGCCGTGCCGCTCGAATCTTCGGCCTACGGCGAATACCTGGCCGGACTGGTGGCGGCCCACTCGCAAGATTACGGGACGGCCGCGGACTTCATGATCCGGGCGCTGGACAGCGACCCGGACAATGTCGATCTGCTGCGCCGTGCCTTCGTCCTAACGGCCGCCGAAGGCCGGCACAGTGAAAGCCTGGAGCTGGCTCGCCGCCTGGTGGACCAGGAGCCGGCCAACGCCGTGGCCCTGCTGGTGCTTGCGGTGGATGCGGTGGTCCGCGACCAGCCGGACGCGGCCGGGGACCAGCTAGCGGCGCAGCCCGGACGCGGCCTGTCGATCCTCTACGAACCGCTGCTCAATGCCTGGCTCCGGGTCGGCGCGGGCGATATCTCCGGCGCCCAAAAGAACGCTTCGGGCCTCGACGGCCGCGAGGGTTTCGAATCGCTTTATCTCATGCATAAGGCCCTGCTGTACGACGTCGGCGACGACGCCGAACGAGCCGCCGAGGCCTATCGGGACCTGTTGGGGCGCCTGGACTCGCCTTCGCTGCGCTTTGCGGTCTTGGCCGGGAATTTCTTCGAGCGCCAGGGCCAACCGGAGGCGGCTACGGAAATCTACGCCTCCTACACTCTGGCCAACCCGGACACGACCCTGATGGCCGTATTCGATGTGGCAGAACGCGGCGACGACGCGCCGGCGCCGATCCTGCGCGGCTACAAGGACGGCTGGGCCGAGGTGTTGTTCGATCTGGCCGGCATCCTCAGCCAGGAACGGGCCGACGAAATGGCGTTGCTTCATGCCCACCTGGCGCTGCGCCTCAAGCCGGACCTGGATCTCGCCCACCTCCTGATCGGCGAGATCATGGAGGCGCAGGATCGCGGCGAGGCCGCCATAGAGGCCTATCGGAGGATCGACCCGGCAGCGCGGCTCGCTTGGGCGGCGCGGCTGCGCGTCGCCGACGCGCTCGGCCGCATGGAGCGCACCGAAGAGGCCGTGGTCGAGCTGGAATCCCTGGCAGCCGAACGGCCGGACAGTTTCGAACCGCTTTACCGGGTCGGCAACCTATTGCGCATGCAGGAACGCTTTGGCGAGGCGGCGGAGGCTTACGACCGGGCCCTTAAGCGGATCGCCAAGCCGGAGCGCCACCACTGGAGCCTGTTCTATTTCCGCGGCATCTCGCTGGAGCGCGACGGACAGTGGGAACGAGCGGAAGGCGATTTCCTGAAGGCGCTCGAGCTGCAGCCCGAGCAGCCCTATGTGATGAACTACCTGGCCTATTCCTGGGTCGAGCAAGAAGTCAACTTGGACGAGGCGCAGCAGATGCTGGTGCGCGCGGTAGAGCTGCGCCCGAACGACGGCTACATCGTCGATTCCCTGGGCTGGGTCTACTATCGCCTGGGCCATTACGAGGACGCCGTGACCTTTTTAGAGCGGGCGGTGGAGCTGCGTCCCCAGGACCCGGTGATCAACGATCACCTGGGCGATGCCTATTGGCAGGTGGGCCGCAAGCAGGAGGCCCGCTTCCAGTGGCGGCGGTCGCTCAGCTTCGAGCCGGAAGCGGATCAAGTGCCGGTGATCAACGCCAAAATCGAACGTGGCCTGACCGCGCAACCCGAAAACATCTGACCGCGTGAGCGACACCATCGACAGGGAAGAACCGGCCACCGGGCCGGCGCGATGCGGTGTCGCTACCTGGGCCTGGGCCTGGGCCAAGGTCAACCTCTATCTGCACGTGACCGGCCGGCGCCCGGACGGCTACCATGAGATCGACAGCCTCATCGTCTTCGCCGGGATTGGCGACCGGCTCGAAATCGGCGAGGCCGGGGGCCTGGAGCTGCACGTTTCCGGGCCACTGGCCAAGGCGGTCCCCTGGGACGAAGGGAATCTGGGTTTCCGGGCCGCCCGTGCCTTGTCGCAATGTTGCGGGCCGGCCGCCGGCGCCCGGATCGAACTGGAAAAGCACCTGCCCGTAGCGGCCGGATTGGGCGGCGGATCGGCCGACGCGGCCGCGGTGCTCGCGGGCCTGAACGCTCATTGGCAGGCCGCTCTTG
>CALJXB010000459.1 GCA_937974415.1 uncultured Kiloniellales bacterium | reverse complement strand
ATAGTCCGCGCCCCAGCCCAGGAGGTAGAAGCCGTCCAGCTTGCCCGAGCCGGACTGGTCGATGAACTCGCCCGATTCCATCACTACCACCTCGGCTTCGATGCCCAGATTGTCGCGCAGCTGGGTCTGGAACTCGACCGCAACGATGCTCGGCTCCGGCAGGTAGCCACGGAACACGTCGCGATAGTAGATCTTGGTCTTGAAACCGTCGGGGAAGCCGGCCTCTGCCAGCAGGGCCCGCGCCGCCTCGGGATCGAAGTCGTACCAGGCCTCGCCCGCGCAGGCATTGGTGATCGAGCAGGGGGTGAAGTGGGAGGCGACTTCCGAGCCGGCGGGAAAGAAGTTGTCGACGATGCGTTGGCGGTCGATCCCCATGGCGATGGCCTTGCGCACCTCGAGATTGCCGAAGGGCTCGAAGGTGTTGGTCATGGCGAGATAAAGGATGTTGGGGTTGGCCACCGGGATGAAGGTCAGGCTGTCGTCGTTCTGCACCGACTCGAAATCGTCCGGGCTGAGGTTGGTGATCTGGTCCACCGTGCCGGCGCGCAGCTCGACCAGGCGCCCGGCGCCGCTGTCCGACCAGCGGAACACCAGGGTCTCGAAGTCCGGCTTGTCGCCCCAGTAGTCTTCGAAGCGGCGCATGATGATGCTGTCGCCGCGAGACCATTTCTCGAGCTTCCAAGGCGCCGTGCCGATGGGCTGTTCGAGGATCGCGCCGCCGCCGCCGGTGGCGTCCAGGTGCTCCTTGGGTTGAATGCCGAAGGGCGTGAAGGCCGCCTTGGCCATGAAAGCCGGGTCCGGCTTGCACATGGTGAACTTGACGGTCAGCTCGTCGACCGCCTCGATCGATTTGATCTTTCCGCCATAGTCGCAGTTCGGCGCCGTGACGGAATCGCCTTCGAACGCCCCCGCCGTTCCGGCCACACACAAAACGGCCAAAACGCCGACGGCAGACGCAGTTCGTTTCAACTTGGTCATGAAAGTCTTCCTCCCTGATTATCTTCTAAGCGGCCCGCCGGTTCGATTCCGGCCGGCCTTTATTCGACTGGCCCCATATTGGACAGGTTGGCCCCGGCGCTCAACCTGTTTTGCACGCCGCAATCGCAAGCCCTTGTGCCCATTCGGCTGTTTGTCCGAAGAAGAGAGTGTGATCACGAAAACGCCAGCGGGGCCCGAGACGGCGGGCTGAGAGGAAGACCTTTGTCTCCGGCCATGAAAGCGGGCAGACTGACGAACTCTTCGCTGTCTTGCCGTTTCGCTCTTGATGGAGATCTGCGGGTGGACCCGGTGAGCTTTCGATGCAGCTGTTGCGGTCGTGTGATCACGGGCCTGCCGGACCTCGCCTACGACGCGCCGCTCCACTATCACCAGCTCTCGGAGGCGGAGCGTTCGGAGCGGGCCAGGCTGACGAGCGACCTCTGCACCATCGGCGCCGGCGAAGGCAGCGATCACTTCGTGCGCGGGGTCTGCCTGTTGCCGGTCGCCGGCAGCGAGGAAACCTTCGGCTTCGGCGTCTGGGTCTCCTTGAGCCCGGAGAACTTCCGGCGCTATGCCGAGACCTTCGAGAACGACGACCAGTCGAAGCTCGGCGCCATGTTCGGCTGGCTGTGCAACAGCCTGCCGAGCTACCCCGAGACCGCCAACCTGCAGACCACCGTGGTGCCCCAGGACGGCAATGCCCGGCCCGAGGTCTGGATCAACCAGGCTCACGCCGAGCACCCGCTCTATCTCGAGCAGCGGAGCGGCATCGCGAGAGAGCGACTCGGCGAGATCTACGCCCGCGAGGTCTGCGACGGGGGGAATCCTACTCAGAAGTGAGGTGTTACAGCGCCGCGAGCTGCTGTTCGATGGCGCTGAGCGCGGCCTCGGCCGCGGCGCCGTCGGGGCCGCCGGCCTGGGCCATGTCGGGCCGGCCGCCGCCGCCCTTGCCGCCGACCGCGGCCGAACCGGCGCGCACCAGGTCGACCGCCGAGACGCGGGCGGTCAGGTCGTTAGTCACGCCGACCACCAGGGAGGCCTTCCCCTCGGTCACGGAAATGAGCGCCACCACGCCCGAGCCGATGCGATTCTTGAGGGCGTCGGCCATGGGTTTCAATTCCCGGGGCGGCGCGTCGACGATGCTGGAGGCGTAGGAGATACCGCCGATGTCCCGCTTCTCGGGGCCGGGTGAGGCACCCGCGCCGCCGGTCGCCAGCTTGTGGCGCAGCTCGGTGAGCTCCCGCTCGAGGCGCTTGCGGTCGTCCAGCAGGGCCTCGACCCGCGCCGCGATGTCTGCCGGCGCCGCCTTGAGGGCGGCCGCCGCCTGGCCCAACACGTCGTCCTGGCGGCGCACGAAATCGACCGCGGCGGCGCCGGCGACCGCCTCGATGCGGCGCACGCCGGCGGCCAGGGCGCTCTCGCCGGCGATCTTGAAGAAGCCGATGTCGCCGGTGCGCCGCACGTGGGTGCCGCCGCAGAGCTCGGTTGAGAAGGCGCGCACCTGGCCCGCCTCGTCCAGGCCCTTGGCCTGGTCCGGGCCGCCCATGGAAACGACGCGTACCTCGTCGCCGTACTTCTCGCCGAAGAGCGCCAGCGCCCCCGCCTCGACCGCCTCGTCGGGCGTCATGTAGAGGGTCGTGGTCGCCGCGTTCTCGCGGATGCGGGCGTTGACCAGGGCCTCGACCACCGCGATGTCCTCCTGGCTGAGGGCCGCCGGGTGGGAAATGTCGAAGCGCAACCGGTCCGGCGCCACCAGGGAGCCCTTCTGGGTCACGTGGTCGCCCAGGCGCCGGCGCAGGGCCTCGTGCAGCAGGTGGGTCGCCGAATGGTTCGCCCGCAGGCCGGCGCGCCGGGCGCCGTCGACCCTGAGCTCCACCGCGTCGCCCAACGCGAGCTTGCCCTTCATCACCTCGCCGATGTGGATGTGGAGGTCGCCAAGGTGCTTCTGGGTGTCGTCGATGCGCACCTCGCAGCCGCCGGCGGTAAAGGCGATGCCGCTGTCGCCCATCTGGCCGCCGGACTCGCCGTAGAACGGGGTCTGGTTGACCAGCAGCTGGACCGCCTGGCCGGCTTCGGCCACTTCCACGGCCGCGCCGTCGACGACGATGGCCCGGACCTGGCCCTCGCCCGTCTCGCTTTCGTAGCCGAGGAACTCGGTGGCGCCGTGCTGTTCGCGCAGCTCGTACCACAGGCTCTCGGTCGCCGCCTCGCCGGAGCCGACCCACGACTTGCGGGCGGCGGCGCGTTGGCGCTCCATGGCGGTATCGAAGCCGGCCTGGTCGACGCCGCGGCCCTGGCCGCGCAGGACGTCCTGGGTCAGGTCGAGGGGAAAGCCGTAGGTGTCGTAGAGCTTGAAGGCGACTTCGCCGGCCAGGGCCTCGCCCTCGCCCAGCCTGCCGGTCTCCTCGTCGAGCAGCTTCATGCCCCGGTCGAGGGTGCGGTTGAAGCGCGCCTCCTCCAGCTTCAGGGTCTCGGTGATCAGCGCCTCGGCGCGCTGCAGCTCGCCGAAATGGCCGCCCATCTCGCGCACCAGGGTCGGCACCAGGCGCCACAGCATGGGCTCGGCCA
>CALJXB010000458.1 GCA_937974415.1 uncultured Kiloniellales bacterium | reverse complement strand
GGCGAGTCTCGCGCCGACGATTTGCGGCGGAACATCCAGAGAGACATGTACACCGAGACCCTCATGCCGGACGCCCGGGGCGACATTCTCGGCCTTCTGGAGTCTCTGGACGAAATCATCAACAAGCTCGAAGAAACGCTCTGGTACTTTTCTTCCGAAAAGCCGCAGATACCCGAAGATCTGCGCGAGGACTACGTTAACCTGATAGCCCCGACGACCGCCTGCGTGGAGTCGCTCACCCTCGCGGCGCGGGCCTTCTTTCGTGACGCCGAGAGCGTTAACGATCACCTGCACAAGGTGCACTACTACGAGAAGGAGGCCGACCAGGTGATCGGCCGGCTGAAAAACGACATCTTCTCCAGAGACCTGTCGCTGGCCGAGAAGATACATCTGAGATTCTTCGCCGAACGCATCGTCTGGATATCCGACATGTCGGAGGACGTGGCGGACCAGCTGGCGATCTACGCGATCAAGCGCGCCATGTGATCTCGCGGTAAAGGAACGGGCTCATGGACATTGCCGTCCTCATCTTTCTCTGCAGTGGGCTCTTTCTGGGATGGTCGCTCGGCGCCAACGATGCCGCCAATGTTTTCGGGACGGCCGTCGGCACGCGCATGGTCAAGTTCGGCACGGCGGCCATGCTGTGCAGTATTTTCGTGGTCCTCGGCGCGGTGATCAGCGGTGCTGGTGCTTCGCACACACTGGGCAAGTTGGGCGCGGTGAATGCCTTGCCCGGTTCCTTCATGGCTGCCTTCGCTGCGGCCTTCACGGTTTATATCATGACCCGTCTGGGTCTGCCGGTATCGACCAGCCAGGCCGTTGTCGGGGCGATTATCGGATGGAACCTGTTCAGCGGATTTCCGACCGACGGGAAAGCCCTGACCAAGATCGTCTTCACTTGGGTTGCCTGCCCACTATTGGCCGCCGCGATCGGCGTGGTCCTGTTCAAGTTAACGACGACCGTCGTGCGCCGCACCAAGGTTCATATCGTTCGCTTGGACTCCTATACCCGCGTCGGGCTCATTCTTGCCGGAATTTTCGGTTCTTATGCGCTCGGCGCCAACAACATTGCCAATGTCATGGGGGTATTCGTTCCGGCCAACCCCTTCACGTCCTTCAGCTTCGGGGACGTTATCAGCTTCTCCGGGGTCCAGCAGCTTTTCCTGATCGGGGCATTGGCCATCGCGGTGGGCGTATTCACCTATTCCAAACGCGTCATGCTGACAGTCGGCACCGATCTCATGCCGCTCTCTCCCGTCGCCGCCTGGGTCGTTGTGGTATCCCACTCCATCGTCCTGTTTCTCTTCGCATCACGGGGACTGGAGCACACGCTCGCCAGCGCCGGCCTGCCGACCATTCCGCTGGTGCCGGTTTCCAGTTCGCAGGCGGTTATCGGCGCTGTCATCGGCATCGGCCTGCTCAAGGGCGGCCGGGGCATCAAGTGGAAGGTGTTGCTCAACATCTCCTCGGGCTGGGTGACGACACCGGTGGTTTCCTGCGTGATGTGTTTCTTTGCCCTCTTCATCCTGCAGAACGTATTTAATCAAACGGTGTACAAGGATGCATCCTACGTACTTTCGGCTCCGGTCATTGAGCGACTTGAAAAGGATGGCATAGCCACCGACAAGCTGACCCGGCTGTTGGACGAGCGGTTCGACACCGTCCGAGACTTTAGAAACACCTTGAGCGAGACGGGCAATTTCACGGGTGACGAGGAAATGCAAATCCTCGACCGGGCGAGGATCGCCCACATCATCATCGACGGCAGCAAGCTTTGGAGGCTCGAGGGCCTCGTTAGCCCGCCGCAGCAGGCGGCACTCTGGCCGATGGTTGGACGCAGCTTCGACTATCCATGGATGCTGGCCGACGAATTGGCCGAAGGCAGCGAAGAGTGGCGCTCGCGGCCCGACACCAAGGCGAACCAATTGTTCAACCGACACCTCGATGATCAACGCCACGAGGTTTACCGTCTGTTTCGCCGGGCGGAGACGGAACCCGAATGAGCACGCCCCTACGGTCGGGCCCCTATGCATGTGCCCAACTTCTGAGCCAAGGGGTGCCGCCCGCGCCTCACTCCAAATGTCGAGGCGCTACGAAGCTGTGAAGCTCGCAACCGCCGGGACCCAAGTCGCCCCACTTTTCGCCCCTGAACACGAGCGTTGCCAATCCACCTGTTGGGAACTTCGATCGCAGCCGGCCTAGGGCACCGTCGTCGCCGGAGCCGCAGAGGGCCAAAACCAACGACTGCAATCCCGGATTGTGCCCGACCATCATGACCGATGTCAGGTCCGCCGGCAGGCGCTGCAGCCGGCTCATCAGGGTACTCCAGTCCCCGTGATAGACGTTGGGGTCGCAGCTCACAGGGACCACATCGCCGAGGGCGAGCCGCAGTCCCTCGAGGGTGGCGCGAGTCCGCAAGGAGTCTGAGCACAGAACGAGTTCCGGGCGAATGTCGGCAAATGCCATGTAGCGTCGCATGGTCTTCACGGCCCGCCGGCCGCGCCGCGCCAAGGGTCGGTCGGAATCCTCCAGGTTCGGATCGTCCCAACTCGATTTCGCGTGTCGCAATAGGTAGATCAGCCGGGGCGATGGGCGGTCTGCCTGTAATGGGTGGCGGTCGCTTTCGGTCGTTCCGGCAAGCGTGCCGGGCAAACGGCGGATGATCTTCCGCAACGTTTCGTCTTCGACTCGCGTGGCCGCCTGGGAGATCGGCAGCCACTCTCGCTGTCTGGTGCCGGCCTCGAGCCAATCCGTCAGCTCCTCGGTGACTTTCATCGGAAAGACTTCGATCTCGCAGATCCCGCGCCACTTGCGCTGCAAGTAGCATCCCAGTCCCTGTCCGGAGATTTCGCCCCGAACACCAGCTTCTTCAAAGGCTTCTTTCGCAGCCGATTGCGGCGCCGTCATCCCCGGTTCGACGATCCCCTTCGGCGGCAACCAGCGGTGTCCCTTACGGGACGTTATCAGGAGCACCTCGAGATCGTTCCCCTCTCCCCGGTATGGCAAGGCTGCCGACTGTCGATAAATCCAGTCCGGCCATGAGGCCATGTCCTACCCTCCTGACGAACCACCTAAGCTCTCGATCAGTATGACACGCTACAGGTCAAGGGCGTGCTGGCAAAGCTAAGCGTGGCCATCCGCACTCAAACTGAGCACCCACCAGAAGCAATGAGAGGAGCCCGGTTACAGCGGTGCTCCCGTTTCCAGCAACTCTGGCATCCAGCACCATCGTCGCTCAAGCCACTTCGAATTCATTGAGCTATATCAATTTCTTGCCCCACTCTTTCTGCTATTTCTCCGTATACGATTGGCGGGCGCTTCGCCAGCGGGAAGATCCGTGTATCGTCATCATCATTCGTTTCGCGCCGATTGCGATGCTGTCTCGTGGCGCAGGCGCGAAGCAGCAATTAGATCCGAGGGCCAGGGTCATCCGGACGTCACCTGCGAGAGTACGGCCAGGCATTCGAACCTTCAGAGGCGCAAATGGAATGGCTTCTCGATGAGCTAGTCCAACACTGGGACGCGACGAGGGCGTTCTTCGCCTTTGAACCCACGCGCCTGTTTACTCCAGGAATGGTCATCGCGCTGATCCTGCAGGTTTTTCTCTTCCTGTGTTCGGCCTTTTTCTCGGGGTCCGAAACGGCTCTTTTTTCGCTCTCTCGCCTCGATCTCCAGAAACTGCGCCGTGACCGCCATCCGCGGTCTGAAACCCTCCATGCCCTTCTCGATCAGCCCAGGCGTCTGATTATCTCGATTCTCTGCGGTAACGAGCTGGTCAACATTGCGGCGACAGTCAACCTCGCCGGAATTCTCGTTCACCTTTATGGCGAGCAGCGGGCCGGATGGATCAACGTCCTGGTCATGTTTCCGCTACTGCTACTCTTCGGTGAGGTGACACCTAAGACCATCGCTGTCAGCAATCCGGTGCGAATCAGCGCGGGACTGGTTGCGGCGCCGCTCAGCATTTGGGCCCGCCTGATCACTCCCCTGCGCCGGATTGTCCGGGTCTTGGCGGAGCGAATCACCACTTGGATCGTAGGCGCGGAACGGGGCCGGGAGAACATACTCCAGGTGGACGAATTTCGCACTCTGCTGGCCGAGGTAGCCGACGAAGGCATCCTCGACGCCACCGAGCGGGTCTTGATCGACAATCTGTTGTGGTCAGGCGAGACTGAAATCGTCGAGATTATGACACCTCGGACCCGGGTACGCTTCCTTAAGGACGCCATGACCGTGCCGGAGATCGTCGATAACTTCCGCAAGATCCAGCACCCCCGGGTCCCGGTGTGCCGAGAGCACCATGACAACCTGGTCGGATTTATTCATGCGGAAGACATCCTGAGACTGGTGTTAGACCGGGTCGACCTTTCGAAACTCACGCTCGATCAGATAATGCATCCGCCCGTCGTTGTGCCGCCCACGAAGTACGTCGACGAAATGTTCGATTTCTTTCAGACCAACAGGGTCCGCGCCGCCGCTGTCCTCAACGAATTTGGGGGTGTCGAGGGGTTCATCACTATGCGCGACATCGTCAGCTTTATCTTCGGTGAGGTCTCGGAAGAGATCGCCGGCCAGGAGTTGTACAAGGAGCGTGACGAGAACGTTTACGAAGTGCCCGGCGACATGAAACTAACGGACTTCAACGACCTGACAAACTTCGGTGTCGAAGATCCGCGCATGACCACGATCGGCGGCGTAGTGTTCCGCTACCTGGACCGCCTGCCTGAAGTTGGCGATCAGGTGGTCATGGATGGGCTGATTGCCACTGTGCTGGATATGGAAGGACATCGCCTCGCCCGCGTCCGTGTGGCCAAAAGCTCGCTCGGCGAAGAAGAGCCCGAAGCTGGCACACTGGAGGAGAAAGAGGAATCGCCCGGGGAAACTATGGCCACACAAGCCGATGGAGCCAAGGACGGCACCGAAGCCTATGGACCGACTTCCATGGGGCAGGCCGGGCAGGAGGAAACAGCGCATGCTGAGACGGCGTCGACGACCCCGGAAGAGGCCGGACGTTTGGCGGAGGTTGTCGTTCTTCCGCCTCGCAAGATCGACGGGCCACAGGAGGGGCCTTCGCACCGGGCGGGTCGAGATATTTCTTCCGGGCATCGGGATGTGGAAAGGGACTAGGGCATGGATATCCTCCTGGCACTGGCACTGATGCTTTTCTTCTTACTGTTGAAGGGTTTCTTCTCAGGTTCGGAGATCGCCCTCGTCAATTCCGACAAGATCAAGCTGCGTCATAAGGCAAAACAAGGCAATCGCGGAGCCGATCTCGCACAAGGCCTTCTCCGGACCCCCGACGTTTTGCTCAGCACGACGCTCGTGGGAACGAACATTTCGACTGTGATTCTGACGACCATCGGCGCATTGATGATGATCCGCCTCTTCGGCATCCACGGCGAGATCTATGCCTTTCTCGTTTTGACGCCGATTCTCTTGATCCTCGGCGAAATCGTTCCCAAGAGCGTCTATCAGCAGAAGTCCGATGAGTTGACGCCAATCATCATATATCCGCTACGATGGGCCTCCTGGCTATTTTATCCCATCGTCTTCGTGTTCTCGCGGATCGCTCGTCTTGCGGCACGCGTGGTCGGCGCCGGCAAGGTCGAGCAGCCCTTTTTCATCACCCGGGAGCAGCTTCGGGCCGTGATCGACATGGCAGAACAGGGCGCGGCCATGGACGCCTTCGGGCGCGGTCGCATCCGGCGCGTGATCCGCTTCGCCGAGACGACCGTGGCGGAGGCCATGATCCCCATTGCGGAGGCGACGGTCATCGATCACGGCGAGACCGCCGACGCCGCCATCGAACTGGTCCGCAAGCACGGCTATAATCGACTACCGGTCTACAAGAGCAGTACCAGCAACATAGTCGGCATCGTGACCCTCACGACCTGGGATCTGATGGATAAGGCATTGGCCGAACAGCCACTGGCCTCGTTGATCAAGCCGGCGTTCTATGTCTCGCCGCTGCAAACGATCGATCAGCTGTTGCCCATGCTGCGCCGGCGCCACGACCATATGGCCGTCGTGGTCGACGAGTTCGGCTCGGCCATCGGGATCATCACCATGGAAGACATAGTCGAAGAGGTCGTCGGTGAGATCGATGTCGGCTACGATTTCGAGGAGTATCTGCCAAAGCGCAAACGCATTGTCGAAAAACTGGCAGAGGACGTCTTCCTGATGGATTCGCGGCTTCCCATTTCGGAAGTCAACGAGACCCTGCGCACAGGGCTGCCGACGACGGAGTTTCATACCGTGGGCGGTCTGGTTCTGGCCCGGCTGCGGCATATTCCAGAAGAAGGTGAGTTCGTTGTCGAGGAGGGCTACCGCTTCACGGTCGTTGAAGCTAGTGAAAGAGCCACAGTAAAGCTGCGCGTCGAACCCGAATACGCGGTTGGCGAAGGCGAGAAACGTGAATAGAGGGGCCAGCCCGGGATGCGAGCGCCTGTGCGCATCGATACCACATTGGAGCTTGTCACTTGTGCCGTCTTCATGACGTTGTCGGCCCTTGCCTCCAGTGGCGAAACCTCGGCGTACTCCTCAACCCCTAGCGTCTCGTACAGGTGTCCGCGCGCCAACCTGTAGGCGCTTCATGAGTTTGGAATCCGTCGATAGCCGAATATCGTCGATCTTGGCCTGAGTTCGGCTGTTCTCCCATGTCGCAATTTCAAAACTGTCCTTCGTACGACAACTAGATGCAGCGATTTGCTGCCCGGGGAACGCAATTCTTGAGCCAGATCAATGCGTTGTTGTATTGATTGAGTCACACACTCAAGCTGCCATGGGGAACAGCCTGCCAAACTGAAGACATGGTTCGGAGACGGATCGCCGCCGGAAAAGGTCCGCGATAATGGCCAAATGCTCTTCGCACGATGTCTCGAACGAAGATAATTCTGAGGTCCAACTGACCCTGGTGTTGGATCCTTCAAAGTGCAGCCAACTAAATGACTTGCCCCTCTTTCGAAGTGGATGGCAAGAGCCTCAGGAGTCGCATCTGACCGTGACCTACTTCGATGGCCCCGGTTGGCCCTTGGCGAAGGCGAACGTATCTTTGTGGGTCGAAAGGGAAGGAAGTCGCTACCGGCAACATGTCGAAAGGCCGACCTCAAGGATTGGAGTCGCCGCAGTTCGTAAAGTGCGGGAAAGCCCCATTGCGGCCTCTCGGCCGGCCTTGTCAGGACTTGCGGGTCAAGCTGCGTGGGGTTTGATGGATGGCGGCCCGGCGGACAAGCTCGAGCCCTTCTGCCGCAAAAGGATTCAACGCACGACACGCCACATGCACCTGGGAGAGGGAGGAAAGATCACAGCCGCTATCGATGTCGGTGAAATGGTTGCCAATTCGATCAAATCTCCGGTTAGCGAGTTGACTCTGAAACTGACCTCGGGCCCGCGTGACCTTCTATTTGAGCTGTGCCTCCAGATCGCGCAAACTATGCCTTTGCGAATTTCGGTTGAGACTCCGGCCAGGACCGCACTTGTCTTGCTTCCCGGGCAGACGCCGGCTAGCCGCAAGGCCAACCCGCTTAATCTGCCAAGAGACGCCACGGTCGACAATGTCCTGGCGCAGATCGTTCAGGAGTGTCTCGACCATGTTTCGGCGAACGAAGCCTGCGTGTTGGAGAGCGAAGATCCCGAAGGTGTGCATCAGACTCGAGTAGCGGTACGCCGCTTCCGATCCGCACTCAGAACCTTTCAGGCGCTCCTACCTCCCGAGCAATTTAACTGGTTCAATGGCGAATTGAGTTGTCTTGGCGAACAGCTGGGCGTTGCACGCGACTGGGACGTCTTTAGTGAAGATATCGTCAAACCGGTTGCTTCTGAGCGCCTCGATGACAAGGCCTTCCAATTTCTTCAAAATCGCATAAACGAGCGCAAGACGCGTAGTCGCCAAGCGGTACGCGGCGCCATCCGGTCCGAACGGCACACAAATTTGCTGCTGCGGTCGAGTGCGTGGCTAGCCAAATCCGAGTGGCGAAATCAACCCGTTTCCGAGACCTCCGCGCTGCTGTTCGGGCCCGTGAGGGTCGTTGCGGACGAGAAGCTCACAGCATTGCACAAGCCTGTCTGGATCGCCGGCAGAAACTTCGAAAAACTATCGGTCAACGAACGTCACCGATTGCGGATCCACGTGAAGAGGCTACGTTACGCGACCGAGTTCTTTAGCTCGATCTATCCGCGCAAGGCGGTCAAGCGTTACTGTGACCGGCTCGCGAAACTCCAGGATGCGCTGGGTTATCTGAATGACGTGGCCGTTGCCGAGGAACTGGTCCGCCGCATCTGCACAGATTGCACGGGTGAGGACTTGGGACATTGCCGATTCGCCGGGGGAATTGTTGTCGGCTGGCATGCTCGTGCCGTTGCAGATTCGGAACGGAATTTGAGCAAACGCGTAAGGACTTTTATCGAGAGCACGCCATTTTGGTTGGCGTCGTGACAAACAAACGCACCCAGAAGGGCATTGTCACATAAACCTCGACGGCTCGCAGCTTGGACGGCTCGGAGC
>CALJXB010000457.1 GCA_937974415.1 uncultured Kiloniellales bacterium | reverse complement strand
ATCGTCGCCATACCAACTCGCTGACTCTCGAATATGTCCGTCGCAAAGGCGAGGACGAGCGGCCCGAGAAACGCGGTCGCCTTGCCGGCGCAGGCATAGAGCCCAAACAATTCCGCCTCCTGCCCCTGGGGCGCCAGACGGGACATCAGGGAACGGCTTGCGGCCTGGGCCGGCCCGACAAAAATTCCGAGCGCCATTCCGAAGATCCACAGAATTTCCTTCGAATGTGTCAGGATCAGAATTCCGCCAAACGACATGAGGCCGACCAGCGCAATAAGAATCGTGTGCTTGGATCCAATCCAGTCGTCAACCCATGCAAAGACTAGCGCGCCCAATCCTGCCGCGATATTGAGTGCGATCCCGAAGCGTATGACCTCTGGAAAATCCATGCCGAAGGTCCCGGCCGCATAGATGGCGCCAAAGCCGAACAGGGTCGTCAGGCCGTTGATGTAAAACATATGAGCCAAAAGGAAACGCAGTATGTCCGCCTCGTGACGAAGATGGCGCAGAGTGTTGAGTAGAGTTCGAATACCTTCATGAGCGGCTTTTACCAGCGACAGACTGGTCTGTGGCCGGTCTGGCGTCACCAGGAACAAGGGCAGGGAGAACACGCCAAACCACAGGCCGACCAATAACGCCGCGGCGCGCACGGGCTCGGCGATGTCTTTGTCAAGGGCAAACCAAGGTACGTCCGCCTGCACGAGACCAGTCAGCGTGAGGAGCAAGCAGACCAATCCACCGGCGTATCCTAAACCCCAGCCCCAACCCGACACCCGGCCTCGGCGCGAAGCTGGTACAAGTGTCGGCAACATAGCATCGTAGAACACGGTTCCGAGGCCGTAGGCGGTCGATGACGTGAAGAAAAGGACCAGGGCCATCGTGGTGTAGTCGGTAGACGGCTTTACGAACCACATGAAGCCAGTCGCTACGACGCAGACTGCCGTGCACGCCAGAAGCCAGGGCTTACGCCGTCCTCCCTTGTCGGCGATGGCGCCCATGACGGGACTTGCGAGCGCAATAACGAATGCCGAAAGGCTCAGCGTCTGGCCCCATTGAGTCGTGCCGACAAGCGGATCCTGCGCTACAGCCTGGGTGAAGTAAGTCGCAAACACGAAGGTCGTGATAACAGTCGAGAACGCCGTATTTGCCCAGTCGTAGAGACACCATGACAAGATCGCCAAGCGCGAGGGAGGCATATCAGGCGAACCTTCGGCCATACTGCCAACTTACCTCAAATTCCCAGCGCCAATTTTTCCACGATCGGAATGCCGCTGATCCGGTCGGCGCAATAAAGACCGGCTCCGACACTTCTAATCGACAGCATCAATGGTTCGGAGCCGCCCAGACCTACAAACCTTCCAGCATCTTCCGATTGCAACGCCGCTCATATCCCAATTTGCCCCCTTTTTGGCGTTCGACAGGATTCTTCAATCATAGTTTTCGATCCAGTAGCCAACCTAGCTCACAACGACGGTCTCCTCGATTGATGCAAGTCAACGCCCGGCCTTTTGCACGGCAGAACCCTGCAGGTATCTATCCGCCCCTGGATAGGCTGTCACCGCAAGCCCGGTGAAATCGGTGCCCGGCCCAGCCGCCTCGCGCCCACGTGTTGAGATCCCGGCCTGTTCAGATCCGGCAAGTAGAGCCGGTTGTGTCTTGAGACGGCGAAACAGATGACACAGGTCAATGCGCGTTGGGAGATCTTGCGTTTCATTGTGAGAAAGCCTCACGGCTAATCTCGGCCGGATGGCTCACACTTAGACCGCCAAGCGAGCCTGTGCGATGCAAACATTCATCATGCTGACGAGACTGTCCCATAGCGCCCTTCAATCGCCGAGTTCCCTGGAGAATCTCGAGCGGGAGGTGATGGAGCGGATCGAGGCGGAATGCCCCGAGGTCAAGTGGTTGAGCAGCTATGCTGTGCTCGGTCCTAGTGACTACCTCGATATCTTCACGGCGCCGGACAACGAAACTGCCACGAAAGTGGCGACCGTGGTGCGAACTTTCGGTCATGCTGAGACCGAGGTCTGGGGTGCGACGGAATGGAAGAGGTTCAAGGAACTGGTGCGTTATCTGCCGCCGGCGAAAACGTGACCCGTTCGACCCTTCATCTTTTCAGCCTCAATTGCGGCCGCGCCTATGCCGAGAAGGTCGCAGGGCATCTGGGAACCGCCTTGAGCGATCACGAAGAGCGGGACTTCGAAGACAGCGAATACAAGGTCAGGCCCCTGGCGAGTGTGCGCGCCAGCGATGTCTTCGTGGTTCAATCGTTGCACGGTGACGACGAGCGCAGCGCGGACGAAAAGCTATGCCGTTTGCTGTTTTTCATTGGCGCGCTCAAGGACGCCTCGGCCGGACGGGTCACGGCGGTCGTTCCCTATCTTTGCTTTGCGCGGAAGGACCGCAAGACGAAGCCGCGCGACCCGGTCACAACTCGCTATCTTGCAGGCTTATTCGAGGCGGTGGGGACGGACCGGGTAGTGACGCTTGACGTTCATAATCTCGCCGCCTTTCAGAACGCCTTCCGCTGCTGCACAGAGCACCTGGAAGCAGCCCGACTCTTTGCCCGCCATTTCGTGACGAGGATCAACAATCCCGAGATCGTGGTGGTCTCGCCGGACGCGGGAGGCGTGAAACGCGCGGACCGTCTTCGCGATGTCCTGAGCCGGGTGATGGACCGGCCGATCGGCAGCGCCTTCATGGAGAAAACCCGGAGCCTCGGTGAGGTCCGCGGTCAGACGCTTGTCGGCGATGTTGCGGGCAAGGCCGCCGTCATTATCGACGACCTGATCAGCGCTGGAACGACCATGGCACGAACCGCCAAAGCCTGCCGGGCACAGGGCGCGACGGACGTATTGGCGGCAGCGTCGCATGGTTTGTTCGTGGGGGATGCAAACTGCCTTCTGTCTGGCCCGGATATCGACGAGTTGGTGGTCACCGATACCATTCCGCCGTTCCGCCTTTCGCCCGAGTTACGCGACCGAAAGCTCGTCGAGATTGACGCCGCGCAGCTGTTCGCCGAAGCAATCAAACGGCTTCATACCGGAGAGTCGATTGTCGACCTTCTCGAGGATTCATCTCCTCGGCCTGAGGCTTAGCTGGCCGCTTGCCCGCTGACAACGGCGAATTGCCTCGCAGCGTGATCGGCCAGGCCCAGGTACTTTTTCGCGCGGGACCGCCACTTGCCCGGCTCGCGAACGTCGTGATCCTTGAGGTGCCAGAGCGACAGCTTGGCCCTGAGACAAGCCCGGTGGGAGCGATAGAACGAGAGCAGTGCGCCGGGCACCGCATCGCCCGTCGCCTCCGCATAGCCGCGCCAAATTCCCCCACCCACTGCCGGTGCCCCCAGGAACGCGCATTCCATCCAGAGAAACGCAAGCTCGTCCGCCGGGTCGACAATGCGAAACTGCTTGTTGAACTCCAGACAATCGATCACGACCGGCGGACTACCGACAAATACGTGCTCGGGCCTGAGGTCGCCATGGCCCTCAACGATGCGGTGCCCGTTGATGCGTTCGCGCAACAGCCCTGCACTGCCTTGAAGGAAATTCGCCTGAGCAAGGGCGATGGACGAGACGAGTTCGTCCGGCATGCCGTAGTCCGGTATCGCCAGTTCGCGGCGATGTTCGTCAATCTCGCGCTCGAATCGCTCGATATAGTCAGATGGGCTCATCGGGACCGGAGCAAGACCCGCATAGAACCGGCTCAACAGAGCGGCCACCTTCGAGACCACAGCCGCGTCGGCCTGGCCCGCTTTGATAACCGTGTCGAGCATCAACGCACTCGGTAACCGCCGCATCTTGACGAGCCAATCGACGACCGTTCCTTTGCCACCGAGCCGCAGATGGTCCCGGCCACTCATCGTCAGAGGCACCACCCCGAGATAGGTCTTTGGAGCGAGGCGGCGGTTCAGCCGAACTTCCTCGCGGCAATCCCACTCCCGAGCCTCAAGGGTGCTGAAGTCGAGAAAATCGAAACGTACCGGTTTCTTGAGCTTGTAGGCGTGTCGATCCGTCAGGAAGACCCAGGACATATGGGTCTCCAAGGCCTCGACCCGACCGTCCGGACTGGGGTAGCTGTCAGGCCGCATCAGCACCGCGACCTTTTCCGCCAGGCTTGGGCCAGGCTCCCGACCGCTCACTGGTTGCTCCGGCACACTTTACCCCTTTCGAACCGGACGTCGTCAGGTGACTTTGATAAGGGTTCTTTTTGAGGCTGAACCTGATCTAGCGCAATGTTGGACCGCCCCCTCCACCATAAACCTAAACAGCTGAGGACAGAGCCCTAACCCTAGGTCGCAGGTATCAGGCATCGAGGCGCAGTGGAACCGGAGAAATCTGCAGAAGGCGTGGTTCGGATCGATCGGCACGAGGTCGTCGTGCCACCGGTCGGCCTGAACGGAATCCTGGCCCTGGCTCAGCCCAGCCGGGCCCTGGTCGTTTTCGCCCATGGCAGCGGCAGCAGTCGGTTGAGTCCGCGCAACACCTACGTGGCGACCGTCTTGAACCAAGCCGGCCTCGCCACCTTGCTCTTCGACCTGCTGACGGAAGAAGAGGCTTTGGATCGGGCCAATGTGTTCGACATTCCGTTGTTGGCTAGCCGCCTCGATATGGCTCGGCGCTGGGCCGCTTCGGACGAACGCACGCGCCTCCTGCCGGTCGGTTATTTCGGGGCCAGCACCGGCGCCGCAGCCGCCCTGGTCGCGGCCAGCGAGGCGCGCGGCCGAATTGTTGCCGTTGTCTCGCGCGGTGGTCGTCCGGATCTGGCGATGGACGGGCTCGATGGAGTCGATGCGCCGACGATTTTGATCGTGGGCGGCCTGGATAGCCAGGTGCTTGCCCTCAACCAAGCTGCCTATGAGGCACTGATCTGCGAGAAGGCGCTCGAAGTGGTGCCGGGTGCGACGCACCTCTTCGAGGAGCCAGGGACGCTCGACCGAGTGATCGCGTTGACCCGCGACTGGTTCGCCGGCCATCTCGCCTCGGCGAGGACGAAGACGGATGATACGATTTCTTGACCGCCACGAGGCCGGCCGAAAGCTCGCCCAAGATCTGCTTCGCTATGCGGATCAGCGTCCGGCGGTGTTCGCCCTTCCGCGCGGGGGCGTGCCAATCGGATACGAGATTGCCAAAGCCCTGAGGGCACCACTCGATCTCATTCTGGTCCGTAAGATCGGCGTGCCGTTTCAGCCGGAACTGGCCGCCGGCGCTGTAGTCGACGGAGACGAACCCCAGGTCGTATTGAACCCGACCGTGGTGGAACCGTTGCGGTTGTCGGAAGCGTTTCTCAAAGAGGAGACAGATCGGAAACTCGTGGAAATCGAGGAACGGCGACATGCCTACCTCTCGGGCCGGAGCCGCGTCGATCCGCGTGGAACGACGGCCATTGTCGCCGACGACGGCATTGCAACGGGCGCGACGATCAAGGCGGCCCTGCGCGCGATTCGCCGTCGGGAGCCAGCTCGCCTCGTTCTGGCCGCGCCGGTAGCACCTCCCGAGACAGTCGAGGCCCTCCGGCAGGAGGTGGATGCCGTCCACTGCCTCGAGACGCCCGAGTTCTTCATGGCAATCGGGATCTTCTAGGAGGATTTTCATCAGCTTTCGGACGATGAGGTCGTAAAGCTTCTGGCAGAGGCGGAAGAGCTTCAGAAAGACATCGAAGCCTCCGGTGTAAGTTGACTCGTACTACGGTACGCACACGATTTGTTCGGGAAGCGCTTTAACGAGCTCCTTCAACCGGTAAGATTCTCCCGCAACAAAAAACGCGAGAGATGCCATAATCCGGAAGAGGGAGTTGTGGGAAGGCATCGCACCTACCATTGGGCCCCGACACCAGAGGAGCACTCCATGGCGATCAGGAAGATACTGGTACCCCTCAGCGGTCAATATGATCCGGAGGATCCGGAATCATTGGAGCAGCCGGCCCTCGAAACCGGCTTCGTGCTTGGCCGCCGGTTCGATGCGCACGTGGAGGTCTTTTGCATCGAAGCAGAACGCTCCGATACGCGAACCCAATTGGCCCCTTGGATCCCCGGCGCGGCCGTGGATGAATTGCTCGACACCATCGACGTTGAAAGCGACAGACGCCGTCACCGGGCCCGGACCCTGTTCGACACCGTCTCGGCCCGCCTCAAGCCGCCAGCATTGTCGCAGCCCGGCGCCAAAGAGGGATTCTCGGCCAACTTCATCGAGCGGGTTGGGGAGGTGCGGAGGTCGCTTGCCGTTCGTGGCCGGCTTGCCGATATCATCGTCACCGCCCGCCCACCGCTTGCCACGGACACCGATCGTCCTCTCATGCTTGAAGTAGCGTTGCGGGAAACCGGCCGCCCCGTCCTCATCTGCTCGAAGACCACGGGCGAGACCTTTGGCCAGCACGTCGCGGTAGCCTGGAACGGGAGCGCTGAAGCGTCGCGTGCGGTTGCGATGGCAATGGACTTTCTCGCAGCGGCCGAGGACGTGGTCGTAATCACGATTAATGAGGGCGAACCGTTCGAGCCAAACGCCGAAAACCTGGTGGACTTTCTAAGGTGGCACGGCGTCGGCGCAAGAAGCATCACGCTTGACAGCACGGCCGTCTCGGCCGGCGATATACTCCTTGAGCAGATCGGCGAGGCCGGCGCTGATATGCTGGTGATGGGTGCTTATACGCGAGACCGGATCCGGCGCTTGATCTTCGGCAGCGTCACGGGAACGGTTCTCTCCCGGGCAACGCTCCCGGTCCTGATGGTGGACTGATCCGATCGCGCAGTGGCGACGAATATACTCATTGCGAACAGCCTAAGGGGTTACCAAAGGTCGTCGAGCGCCCGTAAGACGTCGTGGCGGCTGATCACCCCCACGAGACGACCATTCTTCATCACAGGGAACCGCCGGAACCGGCTGTTGAGGAACAGCCCGGCCACCTCCACGACGTCGGATTGGGCCTCCACCGTCTGCACTTCGCGGCTCATGACCTGGGCCACGTGGCCGCCCCATTCCTGGTGATAGCTGGCAGAGAAGGCGACCTTGAGACAATCCTTTTTTGTAAGAATGCCGACAAGCCGGCCCAGGCTGTCGACAACTGGCGCACCGGAAATGCGATTCTTCAATAGCAGCCTGATCGCGCAGCGAAGATCCATTGCCGGCGAGAAGGTGACCAAGTCGCTCGACATGTATTGCTCTGCTGTGAACCGTTGAGCCATGTGGCTGCGTCACTCAAGAAGATGGGCAAGCCCTAAAACCGGTCTCGCGTCCGACGACGCTTTTGCGCCGTTAGCATCCTTAGGCCGGGCGTCACATATTCCGCTACAAACCTCGCATTCCGCCGGCCCATCGAGCAGACCGTCGAAACGCGCTCATCCGGCCGCGATTGGCCGACGTCCCGCGATCACGCCCACTGCCATTCCCAGCGCGGCAAGCGTCATGACAAGGAAATTCATGACCAGCATCGTCATCCTGCGGCCCGTCCCCCAACCCTATAGCGTTCAAACGCCGACGAAGAGACTTCAGCGAAGCTGTCGCCGTGCCTTAGGATAGACAGTGCGGCGAGTTTCTCGTGTTCGGCCAGCGCCCATCCATCGTCAGGACCGAGAACCATCAGGGCCGTGGATAGGGCATCGACCTACATGCCGCATTCTAAGCGATGCGCTCCCAGAGAGCTGTTTCGTCATCTAGTCTAGCTTTTTCTACGCCATAGAAGTCGCGACGGGAAACGAGACCCAGAATTCGCCCGCCATCCACGACCGGCAGATGTCGATAACCGCCGTCTTGCATGAGGCGCAATGCGTCAATAGCCGTGGTATCGCAGCCGACCGTGTCCGGGTTGGGGGTCATGACCTCCTTTACAGGCGTCGCGTCCGGATCTCGCCCCTCGGCGATGACGCGGTAGGTCATGTCGTTGACTGTGAGAATGCCCTTGAGGGTTCCGTCCTCTACGATCGGCACTGCGCCAACATTCTGCTTTCGCATGAGATTTGCGACCTCCCGCACAGTGGCCTCTTCCTTCACGAGCACCACCCGTTGCCCGCGTATTACATCGGGTATTATCTTGCGAGACATTTCTTCTTCTCCTTGCTGGCCCGATGTGGCTTGACCAACGAGAACAGTCGCCGGCCACGTCTATAGCTCATTCAAGGACACCCGCGGCACCGGTTGCATTGATCCATGACAAGTTAGTGGACGCTGATGACCGATCAATTTGGCTTGTCCTGGGACAGGCTTGCATAACCGCCCGCGTTGATCGGCATCAATAGGCTAATTCGCCAATGCAGGCTAAGTAGGTCGATCTAGACTTGCTCCAGGCGCCAACGTCAGCGCCTCCGAGGTGAATGTGTGAGAGAGATTCTAGAAGGGTAAAGGTACTGGAAGACCGGTGATGACCATAGGCACGTCTGGATCGTGGAAGCGGTGTAGCCCGAGACGGCCGAGAGGCCGGCATTTGCGATGCGGCGCCATCCGTTGACCCAGGTCAATGCTTTCCTCGAACTCCTCGGCAAGTTGGTGTGGTGAAATTCTTTGAACTTTCACTCCGAAACCAAAGGAGTCCGACGATGGCAAAGGGAAGCGTCAAGGTGTCCAAGAGTAAGGCCTCTACTCCGGTGAAGGGTGAGGAAGGCAGGGCCTCGCCAGAGTCCTTCGGACAGCTGTTCGAGCCGCTGGCCTCGATGCGCCGGGACATCGACCGGTTCTTCGAGCGCCTAGCCCCAGAGTTTCCGACAAGTATCGGCTTCGATCCTTTCCGCCGGCTGAGCTCGGCGTTCGAACTTGGCGGCGGCGAGGTGGTGCCCCATGTAGAGGTCTCGGAGGACAAAAAGTCCTATGAAATCACCGCTGAGTTGCCAGGAGTGGAGGAGAAGGACGTCAACTTGAGCCTGCAGGATGATGTGCTAATGCTTTCCGGCGAGAAGAAGTCTGAGCACGAAGAGAAAAAGGAGGGCTACCACGTGTCCGAGCGAAGTTATGGATCCTTCCGGCGTTCTTTCCGTTTGCCGGACGACGTCAATGCGGACAGAATTTCAGCCAAGTTCGACAAAGGCGTGATGACCATTACGCTACCGAGAGTAGCCGGAGCCAAACTCAAGGGCCGGAGCATTCCTATCAAATAGGAGGTTGGATAGATCTCCAGTAGAGGATGAAACGGGTTCCGCGTCCGCGGCGCGTCGGCAGGCGTCATTCGCCCTGCGTGGGCGCCTCTTCGATTTGAATCGCGACCTGAATCTTGCGGTCTCCCCGCAGGACTTCAAGCCTGACGACCTCTCCAACGCGCGATAGGCCGATCTTCGTACGCAAGGCGGCCGAGTCGACGACTTCCTCTCCGTTGACCCGAAGGATGACGTCGCCGGGTTGGATCCCTGCACGATCCGCCGCCGAGTCGGGGACCACCTCCTCAATGATCACGCCCTTGGCAGTATCGATTCCGAGACCTTGTGCAGGCTCTGGAGTGAGATCCCGGATCAAGACACCCAGGCGACCTCGCCGGACCACGCCGAATGCGACAATTTGATCCATGACCTCGTGCACAATGTTGACGGGTATGGCAAACCCGATACCGATGTTGCCACCAGCTGGGCCGATAATGGCGGTGTTGATGCCGACGAGCCGGCCCTGCAAGTCAACAAGCGCGCCACCGGAATTGCCTGGGTTGATCGACGCATCCGTCTGAATGAAATCTTCGTAGCCCTCAGCACGGAGCCCGTGGCGGCCTAGGGCGCTGACAATTCCCATGGTGACGGTCTGACCCAGGCCGAAGGGATTGCCGATCGCCACCACGAAGTCGCCGACCTCCAGTTCTTCTGAGTTGCCAAGCGGTACGGAATGCAGCCTTTCGGGCTCGATCCTCAGCACTGCAATGTCCGTACCTGGATCTGAGCCCAGCAACTTGGCCTCGACGCGCCGCCCGTCCTTGAGCGTCACCAGAATATCGTCGGCCTGTGCGATGACGTGGTGGTTGGTGAGAACGTAGCCTTCTTCGGCATCGACGATCACTCCGGACCCGATACTTTGCACCTCGCGCCCGACGGGCTCCTCGGGCAGATTGAAAAAACGACGAAGAGAAGGATTTTCAAAGAACTCGCGGAACCCCGGGTCATCGAAAAACGGGGTCCGTTCGATCCGTACATGGCCGCGCGTCGCGATATTGACGACACCAGGCGTCACGTCCTCCATAAGAGGCGCCAACGACGGTATGCCGCCCGGCTTCGTTGGAAATTCGGCTGCCGTTTGAGTCGGTGGCCAGGCGAACAATAGGACGACGGCCCAGAGGGCCGGCCATCGGATCTCAGTTGCGGCACGCTGCAGAGAGCGCTCGCCGCTGCAACGAGTCCCGCTGTAAGTGTGACCCATCATAACATCGCACTCTTCTGCCAGACTGCGTGCCTTGTGTATGCCGAGCCATCGCACCGGCACGCTCGGGGCCGGCTCCCGCGACTCCCCGACTGCGCCCGTTCACAACGGAGCGGCAGGGCTCAGAGCTGCTCGTATCCCGGCGTCATAGGCGAATGCCGGCTATGGACCGTCAAACTACCTTCCGGGTCGGGCCTTGTCCTGCCGATTCGAGCCAAATCGCAGCAGCGCTGAAACCGGGGCCGGGTGCCATCATAAGGATCAATGCCGACCGCTTGAAGCGGGATCGGCTTCGACAGGCTATCCAGGTGAATTTAGACATGGCGAGCGGGCCCGTCGCTTTGACCTCGATAACGGCGAAGCGCCGACCGGAATTGGCTCGCAAGCGGAGCGGCCGCACGCTGATCAAGCTCGGCCAATCGAGAAAACGGTGGCGCACCAACAGGCCGCTTCGGGGGGCTTTCAATCCCACGAGCAGCGCATTTCCGAGACGCGATTGCCGGCCTCACGACCGCGGGGAACGGAAGTCGGCGGACCGCAGAACTTGCTGGGCTGATCCAGGTCAATGCGCTACGCGGACTGCTCGAATATTCGAGATTCAAACGAAGCCGGAGACAGGAGCTAGAGATGGTCGAAGTCATTCTCGTTCCGACCGACGGATCGGAGCACGCCGCCAAGGCGGTGAAGCTCGCTGCCGATCTGGCCCAGAAATATGGCGCCAGGATGATTGCGCTCCATGTCATGTCGCCCTCCTTGGGCCGTCGAATCCCTGAGGAGATGCGGAGCTATGCGCGCAACGAGAATATCGAGGCGACGGAGCGGGAAATTCTGGAGACCGTGGGCCAGCAGATCCTGCGGAGCGCCGACGCCGCCGCGCGCGAAGAAGGTCTCGAGCAGATCGATACGATGCTCGAATACGGCGACGTCCCTGCGACCGTACTATCCGTTGCCGAGACCCAGAGCGCCGATTTCATCGTAATGGGCAGCCGAGGACTGGGAGACATGAAAGGCCTGTTGCTGGGAAGCGTGTCGCACAAGGTGACCGCCCATTCTCCCTGCACCTGCATAACCGTGAAATAGCGTGTCGCCTGCGTTCTGCGGCAGTCTTGGACAGGCTGCGAGTGTGGCGCAGTGTGCGATCCTTCGGCTGGTGAGCAGATCGGGCCAACGGCCGGCGAGCCATCGACGCAAGGCCGAGCGGCCGGGCGGCCCGACGCGCTCGCTCTTTGGGCTGTCACTCGGCTGCTTTCGCGTCGTCGGGGCCGATGGCGGGCAAGTCCTCCGCGTTCAAGGTTTCTCGCGCCAGCAGCAGTTGGGCCGTTTCGTTTAGTTCCTTACGGTGTTTCGTGAGGAGGGCGATGGCCTGCTCGAAGGCCTCGCCCACCAGCTCCCGGACCGCGGTGTCGATCTCGCGGGCGGTGTCCTGGCTGTACCAAGGGATGCTCATGTTCGGCTGGGCCGGCGTGCCTTCCAGAAACGTCGGGCGGTCCTCGGCATAGATCGCGTGGCCGAGTGTTTCATCCATGCCGTAGCGCATGACCATGCTGCGGGCGATATCCGTCGCCTTGGTGAGATCGTCGGCCGCGCCCGTGGAAATCTCTCCAAAAACGAGCGATTCCGCGGCACGCCCGCCCATGAGGACCGCCATCTTGTTCTTCAGCTCCTCCTTGGACATGAGGTAACGGTCTTCGGTCGGCCGCTGAATGGTGTAGCCCAGCGAGCCGATGCCGCGTGGGATGATCGAAATCTTGTGGACAGTTTCGCTTCCCGGCGTGGCGAGCGCGACCAGGGCGTGGCCGGTTTCGTGGTACGCCACGACCTCCCGTTCCCGCGGGTTGAGCAGCCGGTTCTTCTTTTCAAGCCCAGCCACGATGCGCTCGATGGCGCGCACGACGTCGTCCAGTCCGACGGCGGCAGCATCGCGGCGGGTGGCGAGGATGGTGGCCTCGTTGACCAGATTGGCGAGGTCCGCGCCGGTGAATCCGGCCGTCAACTGGGCGATCTTTTCCGAATCGATGTCCGCGCCGACCTGAACGTTCTTGAGGTGCACCTTGAGGATCTGCACCCGGCCCACGCGATCCGGCCGGTCGACCAGGATCTGCCGGTCGAACCGCCCGGCTCGCAGCAAGGCGGGGTCGAGGATCTCCGGCCGGTTGGTGGCGGCCAGCAGCACCACGCCCCAACTCGGGTCGAAGCCGTCGAGCTCGCTCAGCAGCTGGTTCAAGGTCTGCTCTTTCTCGTCCGAGCCGCCGGAAACGGGGGAGAGACCGCGCGCCCGGCCGAGGGCGTCCAGCTCGTCGATGAAGACGATGCAGGGCGCATTCTTGCGCGCCTGCTCGAACAGATCGCGCACCCGGGCCGCTCCGACGCCCACGAAGAGCTCCACAAACTCCGAGCCGTTGATCGAGAAGAACTTGACCTGAGCCTCGCCGGCGACGGCGCGAGCGAGCAAGGTCTTGCCGCAACCGGGCGGCCCCACCAAAAGCACCCCCTTGGGAATGTGCGCGCCGAGGCGCCCATAGGACTCCGGCTCGCGCAGGAAGCGAACCACCTCCTGCAATTCCTCCTTGGCCTCGTCGACGCCGGCGACGTCCTCGAAGGAAACCTTGGTGTCGGTCTCCATATAGACCTTGGCCTTGCTCTTGCCGACGTTGAGAAAGCCTCCCATGCCCTGGCGCTCGGCGATGCGGCGAAAGAGGTACATCCAGGCAACCACGAAAATAAGGACCGGCACCACCCACGAAAGCAAGGTGCTGACGAAGGTGTTCTGGGCAATGCCCGTGAAGGTGACGCCGTACTGCTCGAGGTCCTTTGCCAAATCCGGGTCGACGCGGAGGGCGAAGATCTGGGTGCGGCCGTCGGGTAGGGGCTGGCGCAGGACGCCGCGAATGTAGTCGTCGGCCACCGAGACCTCGGATACTTGGCCGTCGCGGACCATGGACTGGAACTCGCTGTAGGGCACCGTCTCCACCTGCCGGGCGCCGAACAGCCAGTGCTGCAGTACCATGATCAGCAGCATGGCGATCACGAAGTACCAGAAATTGAAATGGGTCTTGCGTTCCATGGTCTTCGCGCAGTTCCACTGGCGCCTATCGATCCGCTGTGATCAAGCACGAGCGAGCGATACTAGCTTGGCAGGAGGGGTGTCGGCATCAAGTCTCGGGCCCCTGGGATCAACACTGCCGTGCTACTCCTGCCCTGGCAAATTCCTTGATCTCCGACTGGTGCCTTTAGCCTGCAATCCTCTGTCGCCATCGCTCTGTCGGCTTTCGACGCCCGGGATCTCACAGGAAGCTTATGTTGGCACTCCATTCGACGCATTGACGCACCTCAAGTGTTCTTCGAGTGCGCGCCTTCGACAATTCCGATGGTTTTCCCTCCGTTGACGTGGGTCCAGGCCTGCAGGCAGACGTGATCCCATGGTCGCGGACACGATAAATCAGCGGAAGGAGTGCATTGGATGACGTCAAGGGCGCCGGACAGAGCGGCTCGCGCCTTCTCGGCCGTGGTCCGTGGAGTAACACTCAGCGACCGGAAAATGATCTCTCGCGGCCACGGTGTGGGCCTGTCGGTCGAAGCAAGGGTTGCCCCGAAATCCTTAGCCTCCTCTAAATGTTATTCGCAAGCTTGGACGTCATATGGCGATCGCGTCGCCAAGGTGGTCCGGGATCTCGCTCGGGGTTAAACCTGTCAGGTCCTTGTTCAGTTCAGCGCTCACCCGTTTTTGCACGGCTTCAGAGAGCTCCGCGCGCAGAAGTCCAAGTTCTCCAGGCGGCGCCACAAGCACAAGCCGCTCGAATTTTCCTTGCTTGAGTCCGTCATCCAGCATCGCTGCGAGTTCGTGGGCGAAGCTGCGCTTTTCGACCTTGCGCGGGTCGGTCCTGGGTTCCTTGGCATGGCGTCCCCCGCCCACCGAATCGAAAGTCCGTCCCGGCCGGTCGCTCATGATCTCTCGACCCGGCGGGGTCGGGTGCTGAAACACATGGTCGGAGACCGACTTGACGCCCTTGCCCGGCCCATCGTTGAAGAACAGGCGGGCGCGGGCGCTATCGGCAACAAGGATCCAGGTGATCGTCGGCTTCATGGTAGCGACCTTATAGCATGCTCTTGGCGTAGTTGGGAGCGGTGGGGGTTGCGAGACGCGTCCTAGTCGAGTTCGTCCCCATAATCTTCATCGGCGGTCAGGACCTCGTAAACCTCGGCAACGACGCCGGATCGTGGGTGTCGCTCCTTGCCCATTACACCGCTCAGCCCCGACGCCCAGGCCACGGCCTCCTCGAGCTGTTCGACGGTGGCGCCGGCCCGCTCGATGGCGGCCACTTTGGCGTCCTCGATGTTGCCGGCTATGTCCAAGATATCGCGGCGGCTGAGGTGGGATGCGGCAGCGTTCGCTCGGTCGTCTGGGTTCATAGAATTCGACATGCTCCAACGCCGATCCAAAGTCCGATTGGAAGATGCCCATCTCCTGCCAGGGGCGCATTGACCCAGGTCAAGGCCACAGGGGCGGACCATAACGCCAATCCAACGGCTGCGAACGCTGTCGGTCACGTGTGTCTCTACGAACCAAGAGCGCCGGCCATCCGGTTCCGCTTCGGATTAACCGAAGCGCGCATCGGCTCGGCGCGGGCCCCGGCGCCAGCAGAGGCCGAGGTCCAGGGCCGGACGCAGGATGGGACCTCCAGCGGTCGCCGAAGCGTGACATTGAGGTCGACTTCGCGTGGTACTTGAAGCTTTTGGTGAGTTAAGCGGTCTGCGTCGCAACGTGAGCAGTGGCCAGGCCATGTTCTCCCATCGGCTCGATACGCAGCCTCATATCGGTGTCGACGGTAAACACGGTTCCATCGGGAATCTGTTGCCAAGACTCGTTGGTGATGGGTTCGGAGGCGACTTCCACGGCGCGATAGTGCTGCTGGGGATCGTGATGCACGTGGGTCTCACCGCAGATCTCGCAGGGAACGAGCCCGTCGCGCTCGAGATACCAGAGCGTCCGGTTCAGTCGTGAACCGACCAACCGGTCGCCATTCGTCCAGAGGACGTTGAGCGAGATCTTGGCCGCCGCATCAATTTCAATGGCCCAGGCGATCACCTGCTCCAGGCCATCGCGCAGTGTCTCGATGAATGGCCGGTCCGGATGGCGCTGCCACAGCGTGAGAAGATAGCGAAAGATATGCTCGCTGTCGGTGGTGCCGTGTATCTCGCTGCGGTGCGGCTCGTCCAGTTGCGGCAGCAGCCGTTCGCGCACCCGCTCGAAGTTGGGCACCGTACCGTTGTGGGCGAAAAGCCAGACCCCGTGAACGAAGGGGTGCGTATTTTCCAAACTCGGGGGACCTACGGTGGCGCGACGGACATGGGCAATGGCGGCCCGAGAGTAAAGCCGCGCGGCCGTCTTCTTGAAGTGCTCGCCATGATAGGCCGCCCAGGCCTGTTTCTCGACGAAGGGCACGCCATCGGGGTGTTCCGCAACGCCCCAGCCATGGCCGTGCGTCAGCCCTTCACGGTCCTTTCTGCTTTGAGCCATGAGGGCGTTCTGCGCCCGGACCAGGCTGCATTCCAGGCGCGTCGGCTCGGTTCCCCGAAATCCATAGAGGCGGCACATCACTAGCAATCTATGTTGTCACGTTTCCACTTGCAAATCCTACACCACAGCTATTGGACTCCGAGATTGCGTCGCTCCACTGTTTAGCCCCCTCCATAGCGCCGCCATATCCCATTGGCTTTTTGCTCTGAATTCAGCCAGTGGTGATTGATCTGCATCATCCCGACCATGTCCAGCTGCGTGGTATGGAACGCCTGATGGATCTCGCCGAGGGCGATGAGCCTGGGTTCTGCATGTGAACTGGGGGACTCAATGGTTCTTTATCTCGCAGCGTGAAGAGCTTTGAGGACTGCCATGAACCACACGCGCAAATGGGGCCCCTGGATCGCAGCTGGGCTTCTGATCTTGGTCGCTATCTATCTGGCTCGACAGCTCGATTCTCTGACCGCCATCGAGGCGCCTCTGCCTGTTGTCGAGGTTTCTTACAGCGAATTCAAGGAGTTCGCCGGCAAAGGTAGCTTTTCCGAGGTGGTTTTGCACGACGACCAGGCGACGGGTACGCTGAAAATTCCGCTCCCGATGGGAGAAGCGGGAAAAGACGTCCACAAGCTATGGGCCAGAATTCCGTCTTTCGGTGATCCTGAACTGCTTCCTTTGCTCGAAGCTCAGAACACTGATCTTCGAAGTTTGCCTGACGTCGGCGAGACGGAAGGCCGCTGGATCTTTGCGTTTCTGCCGTGGTTGCTGATGCTGGCGTTCTTCTTCTGGTTCCAGAACCGCATGCGGGGAAACGCCATCGGGCGTTACGGCGGGGGTGACGTCACCGACTTTCTCAAAGGTTCCTCGGCTAAGGAGGAGAAGGCCGGCACCAATATCACCTTCGACGACGTTGCCGGCCAAGACAATGCCAAGCGGGAAGTTGCGGAATTGGTCGATTTTCTGCGCGAACCGGAACGTTACCGGCGCCTCGGCGCGGAACCGCCCAGGGGCGTGCTGCTCATGGGACCGCCGGGAACTGGAAAGACCCTTTTGGCGCGAGCGCTGGCCGGTGAGGCCGGGGTGCCGTTCTTCCATATCTCGGCCTCGGAATTCATCGAAATGTTCGTCGGCGTGGGCGCGTCACGCGTGCGCCGAATGTTTGACGAAGCCAAGAAACGGGCGCCCTGCATCATCTTCATCGATGAATTGGACAGTGTCGGCCGCATGCGTGGTGCCGGATATGGCGGCGGGCACGACGAGCGCGAGCAAACCTTGAATCAAATTCTGGCCGAGTTGGACGGGTTTTCCGGACATGAGGCGGTTGTCGTCCTGGCTGCGACCAATCGGCCCGACGTGCTCGACCCGGCCCTGCTGCGGCCGGGCCGCTTCGACCGGCACGTTACTTTGGAGCTGCCGGACAAGGCGGCCCGCGAAGCGGTTCTCAAGGTCCATACCCGCAAGGTACCATTGGCCAAGGACGTCGACTTAGGGGAGATCGCCGCCGGCACGCCGGGTTTTTCAGGCGCGGATCTGAAAAACCTGGTGAACGAGGCGGCCATGGCTGCCGCGCGAGAAGAGGTGGGACAAGTCACTATGCGGCATCTAGACGAGATGCGCGACAAGGTCATGATGGGCTCGGTACGTACGCTCGCTATCCATCCCGAG
>CALJXB010000456.1 GCA_937974415.1 uncultured Kiloniellales bacterium | reverse complement strand
GCTCAGCAGCGGCTGGCTCATTCGCTGGCACCACTGCGTGGGTCCAGGACGTCCCGCAAGCCGTCGCCCAGCAGGTTGAAGCCCATGGAGACGATCAAGATCGCCAGGCCCGGTATGGTCGGCACCCACCACTGGTCGAGGATGAACTGGCGGCCGGTGGAGATCATGGCGCCCCACTCGGGCGAGGGCGGCTGGGCCCCGAGACCGAGGAATCCCAGACCTGCCGCCGTCAGGATGATGCCGGCCATATCGAGGGTGAGCCGCACGATAACCGACGACAAGCAGAGCGGCACCACGTGGCTGCGCAGGATGCGGAAGCTGGAAGCGCCCTGGGTTCTCGCCGCGAGGATGAACTCGCTGTTGCGGATGGTGAGCGCCTCGGCCCGCGAAATGCGGGCATAAGGCGACCAAGTGGTGAGCGCGATGGCGAGCACTGCGTTCTCGATGCCGGGGCCCAGCGCGGCGACGAAGGCGAGCGCCAGAATGAGCCGCGGGAAGGCCAGGAAGATGTCGGTGATGCGCATCAGCACCTGGTCGACCCAGCCGCCGGAGTAGCCGGCAACGATGCCGATCGCCAGGCCGATCGGCACCACCAGCACGGCCACCAGTCCGACGATGTAGAGGGTGATGCGCGAGCCCCAGACGATGCGGTCGAAGATGTCCCGGCCCAACTGATCGGTGCCGAGCCAGTGCTCGGCGTTGGGCGGCAGCAGGCGGTCGGCCAAGTTCTGGGTGAGGCCGTTGCCGCCCGTCAGCCAGGGCGCGAAGATCGCCATGAGCACCAGGCTGGCGATGATGATGAAGCCCGCCATGGCGATGGGATTGCCGCGGAACACCACCCAGGCGAGGTAGGCGCGCTGGCAGCGGGCCTGAAACGCCGTGCCGGGCGCGTCGGCCAGTAGCCAGCCCTTGAGGCCGTGTCTTGGATGGGCGGTCGCGACGGCCACGTCCCCCTCCCTCACGCCCGGGCCCGAGGGTCGACCATGCGGTAGAGCACGTCGGACAGCATGTTGATGCCGACGAAACAGGTGCCGACGATGATGGTGCCGCCGATCACCGCGTTCATGTCGGAATTGAACAGGGCATTGGTGATGTACTGGCCGATGCCCGGCCAGGAGAACACGGTCTCGGTCAGCACCGAGCCCTCAAGCAGCGAGGCATAGGTGAGGCCGATGATGGTGATGAGCTGGACCAGCACGTTGCCGAAGGCATGGCGCCAGATGACCGCGGTCTCCGACAGGCCCTTGACCCGGGCCGCCAGCACGTATTCCTGGCTGAGTTGGTCGAGCATGAAGCTGCGGGTCATGCGCGCGATATAGGCCAGCGCGAAGGTGCCCAGGATCGCCGTCGGCAGCACCAAGTGGGCGACGGCGTTCTTGAACACCGTCCAGTCTCCTGCGAGGGCGGAATCGACCAGCAGGAGCCCGGTGACGTGCGGCACCAGGCCCTCGTAGAAGACGTCGAGCCGGCCGGGGCCCGGCACCCACCTGAGGCGCGCGTAGAAGACCAACAAGGCCACCATGCCGAGCCAGAAGACCGGCATGGAGTAGCCGATGAGGCCGAGCACGCGTACCGCGTGATCGACGAGCTGGCCCCGCTTGACCGCTGCCAGCACGCCCATGGGAATGCCCAGGATGGTCCCCACCAGGGTCGCCAGGGTGGCAAGCTCCAAGGTGGCCGGGAAGAAATGCATCACGTCGTCGATCACCGGCCGCGCGGTCTGGATCGAGATGCCGAAGTCGCCACTCAGGACGTCGCCCATGTAACGCAGGTACTGAACGTAGATCGGCTGATCGAGCCCGAGCTGCAGGTAGACGGCGTTGTAGACGTCCTGCGGCGCCCGGTCGCCGACGATGGCCAGAACCGGATCGAGCGGCATGACCCGGCCGATCAGGAAGGTGATGGCGGTCAGGCCGATGAAGGTGAGCGCCAGGGACGAGAGAACCCGCAAGAGGCCCACAAGAAAGCGCACGGGGGCCGCGGCGCTCGCCGGCCCCCGTGGCTTTGATGGCTTCACACCGGTGACAGCCATGGAGAGGCTGCCGCGGCGCCTACTTGGTCACGTTGCGATAGAACACCAGGTCGAAGTTCGACCCGGAGACGAAGCCCTCGACGTTATTGCGCTTCGCCAACTGCTCGTTCTGCTGGAACATGATGGCAAACGGCGAGACCCGCTGGTGCAGCCGCTGCAGGGCCGAATAGAGCGCCTCCCGGCGTTCCAGGTCGACCTCGTTGCGGGCCGCTACGGCAAGCGCCGTAACGCCCGGATCGGCCCAGGCATTGCGCCAGGCCAGCACGCCGGTCAGCTGCGCCTCCAGAGAGTTGTCCGGGTTGAGCGCGAAGGAATCCGCGTTGGAATGGGGATCCACGTAGTCCGGCGACCAACGGGCCAGGATCAGGCCGTGACGGCGGGCGCGGTATTTCGGCCACAGCGCCGAGCCGTCTTGCGGCACGATCTCGGCCTCTATCCCGGCCTGCCCCAGGGTCTGCTGAAGCGACTGGGCGATCTCCATGTAGGGCGAGGTGTTCAAGCTGTCGATGGTGACCGAGAAGCCGTCGCCATGACCGGCTGCCGCCAGGATTTCCTTGCCCCGCTCGATGTCGAGGGAATAGGGCTTGTCGTCCGCCGAGGCCCAGAGGCCGGCCGGCCAGAAGGACTGGTGGACGTCGAACTGCCCCTTCAGAAAGCTGTTGGCCATGCCCTCGTAGTCGATCAGGTAATGTAAAGCCTCCTGAACCTGGGGATTGCCGAGCGCTTCATGGGTGGTGTTGGCGGCCATGTAGATCAGGGTCGCCTTGGGGTGGAGCTCGACCACGATGTCGTCGTTGCCCTCGAGGCCGGCGATCTGATCCGGCGTGAGGGTGCGGGCGATGTCGATATCGCCCTCTTCCAGCAACAAGCGCTGGGCCGCCGGCTCCGGCAGATGGCGCAGGATCACCCGCTGCATGGCAGGCTCGCCGTGGCGGTACTTCGGGTTGGCGTTGAGGGTCACCGTCTCGTTGGACTTCCACTCCTGCAACGAGAAGGCGCCGGAGCCCGCGCTGTTGCTCTTCAGCCAGGCATAGCCCATGTCGCCGTCGACCGCGTTCTCCTCGACCAGCTTCATGTCGACGACCGAGCCGACGCCGGCGGAAAGCGCGTTCAGCACCAGGCCGGGCGAGAAGTCTTCGACGATGGTGATCGAGAAGTTCTGGTCGTCGATGACCTGGATCAGCTCGTCCACGTTGTCCGCGCTCCAGCCGAACTGGGTGAAGATGAAGGCAGGCGTCTTGTTGAGCTTCACGACCCGCTGCAGCGAGTAGACGGCGTCCTGGGCGCGCACGGGATTGCCCGAGTGGAAGCTTAGGCCGTCGCGCATCTTGAAGGTGATGGTCTTGCCGTCGTCGGAGATCTGCCAGCTCTCCACCACGCCGCCGACCAGGGTGGTGAGGTCCTCGGGTTCGAACATCATGACCCGGTCGTAGATATTGGCGCTGATCTCGCCGGCCGATAGCTCGAAGACCTCGGCCGGGTCGAGGGTGATGATGTCGTCGATGCGCATGCCCATAACGAGCATGTTTGGCGGCGTCTCCGCCTGAACCGGAGGAACCGCCAGAGCGGTTAGCGATAGGCTTGCGCCGACGCCAAGCGCGAAGGCTGTCCTCTTCCAATTGAATGTCATGTTCTTCGCTCCCTGTCTCTAAGTGCAGTGCGCCTGCAGCCCCGTCCAGAGCTGAGTCATCCGCCCGCGAGGGAGGGACGTCGACGCACCGATAAAAATTCAGCCCCACCGGTTTTGCCCGCTGGTGACTGCAGCATCCTGCGGCAAGCGGGATTTGGGGTCAACTTCGGGCGCAAATCGCACGGGCCCGAGCTTGATTTCATCGGCCGCGCCGGACTAACCTTTCACCTCGAAAACGAACACAAAGCTGGCAGCCTTCGCCGGTCCCGGCGAGACCGCGCCAAGCACAACAATCGACGGCCCTCGAAGGCCGCGCTGAAAACAGGGAGACACGGCATCACGAGCAGGGCGTCTCGCGATTGCCGGAACCTGGCTCAAGGAGCCGCCGTCCGCCGGCGCCCTTTTGCTTGGTCTTCGGCCGCCATGCGCGCCTTCCGCGCGGCCATCGAACGCCATTGGAACCCAATCCGGACTCCGAGCTCGTGAAGATTTGCACCCGGGCACAGACATTTCGGCTAAAGTTCCAGCCGTCGTACTTTTCGCATCGCTGAATGATCACAAACGGGGAGGACGTAAAATGAAAAGGCGGGCAGTTCTGCTAACAGCCATTGCAATGGGGCTCGGCGCCGTGCTCGCCACGCCCCAAACTTCGGTGGCTGAGACCATCGAATGGCGGGTCCAGTCCCTCTTCCCGGCCGGCACGTCCGACTATGGGGTTTTCAGGGACTACTTCGTCCCGCTGGTGGAGAAGATGAGCGCGGGTCGCCTCGTCATCAAACCCTTCGCGGGGGACGCCATCATCAAGAACAAGGAAGCACTCGACGCCGTTGCCTCGGGGACCTTCGAGGCGGCCCAGGAGTCGCCGGCCTACTGGACCGGCAAGGATCCGGCCTTCGTCTTCGTCCGTAACGCGTCTGCCGGCTTCGAGGAGGCCTGGCAATACCACGCCTGGCTCTACCAGGGCGGCGGTATCGAGCTGGCGCGCGAGCTTTATGCGACGCAGGGCGTGCACCTGGTCGGCCTCACCCTGCGCCCCGGCGAGTCGCTCCACTTCAAGGGCGTGGTGAAGTCGCTTCAGGAGTTCAGGGACATGGCGCCCAAGGTGCGGACCATTCCGGGCATCCCGACGGATCTCTTCAGCGCCATGGGCGGCTCGCCGCTCTATATGTCCGGCTCGGAGGTCTATTCGGCCATGGACAAGGGCGTCATCGACGTGGGCGAGTGGACCGGCCTCGCGGCCAACTACGGCATCGGCATGCACGAGGTCAGCGACTCCTTCCTCTATCCCGCGTTCCACAGCCCGGTCGGCGTCGACGATTTCTTCGTCAATCAGGCGTCTTGGGACGCCCTGCCCGACGACCTCAAGGCGATTGTCGAGGCCGCCGTGCGCGATTGGTCCAGCGAGCAGTGGGAGACCATGTACCTGGCGGACGCAGAGGCGCTGAAGAAGTATGCGGAGGCCGGCGACGTGCATGTGGTCTGGTCGGTCGAGGACATGTTGCAGGTCCGCGAGATGGCGCGGGAAGCCTGGGGAGTGTGGCGGGACAAGTCGCCGATGGCGGAAAGGATGTACGAGTCCCAGGTCAGCTTCATGAAGCAGATCGGCCTCTTGGAGTAGAGCGGTCGACGAACGGGGCGGCCCTTTCGGGGAGACCGGCGGGGCCGCCGCCGCTTTCTTCTAACTAGCATTCGGTAAGAACCCATGTCGGCACTGGACCGTCTGCTCGCTGGCATCGACTTCCTCAGCGAGTGGTCGGGCAAGGCGGTCGGCTTTCTGCTCCTGCCGATCGTCGGCGTGATGGTCTTCGAGGTGGTCTCCCGTTACGTCTTCAACGCCCCGACCATCTGGTCGACGGATGTCGTCGTCATGCTTGCCGGGACCCTCTACATCATCGGCGGCGCCTACACCCATTACCTGCGCGGCCACATCAACGTGGAGACCCTCTTCGACTTGCTGTCGCCGCGCTGGCAGAGTCTGACCAGGGTGCTGCTGCATTTCCCGCTTTTCCTGCTCTACATTGGCGTCCTCCTTTGGATCGGTTGGGACTTCGCGTGGGATTCGCTGGTGGAGGGCGAACACAGCGGGACGCTGTGGAATCCGATCGTGTGGCCCTTCAAGATGATGATCCCGCTGGGCGCCCTGCTCGTCCTGCTCCAGGGCCTGGCGCAGCTCGTCCGCGACATCCGGTTCTTGATGACCGGCGAAGACCCGAACGCGGGCCGGGCGGAAGAAATGGAGCCCGAGCTATGAGCATCGAGCTCGTCACGGTGCTCATGTTCGGGGGCCTGATCGCCCTGCTCCTCGCCGGGGTGCCGATCGCCTTCGTCTGCGGCGCCATGTCGGTGATTACCATCCTCCTGGTGCTGAACCCCAACGCCTTCTTCATCGTCGTCTCGCACGTCTGGACCGAGATGAACGAGTTCAGCCTGGCGGCCATCCCGCTGTTCATTTTCATGGCCAACATCCTGGAGCGCTCCGGCATCGGCGAGCGGCTGTTCGCGGCGATCCACGTGTGGACCGGCCCGATCCGCGGGTCCCTCGCGGTGAGCACGATCATCGCCACCACCGTGCTGGCCGCCATGGTCGGCATCGTCGGCGCCGGCGAAGTGCTGATGGGCCTGATCGCGCTGCCGGCCATGCTCAACCGGGGCTACGACAAGAGCCTCGCCCTCGGCTGCATCCTTGCCGGCGGCGGCCTCGGCCAGCTGATACCGCCGGCGGTGATGCTCATCGTCTACGGCCTGGTCGCCAACGTCTCCATCGGCAAGCTGTTCGCCGGCGGGCTCGGCGCCGGGCTGATGCTCGCCGGCCTCTATATCGCCTACATCCTGATTCGCAGTTACCTGCAGCCGCACCTCGCCCCGCTCGCGCCACCGGAGGAACGCAACATCCCGCTCCGGAAGAAGATCGTGGCGCTGCGCGGCGTCATTATCCCGCTGCTCCTGGTCCTGGCCGTGCTGGGCTCGATCTTCCAGGGCGTCGCGACGCCGACCGAGGCGGCCGGCGTCGGCGCCCTCGGCGCCCTTCTGAGCGCCGCCTTCCACCGGCAACTCAACTGGCGGAACGTCAGGGACGCGGTCTATCGCTCGACCCGCTCGACCTGCATGATTCTCTGGATCTTCTTTGCCGTCTCCTCGTTCAGCGCCGTCTTCACCCTGGCCGGCGGCGGCGAGATGGTCGAGAAGACGATCCTCGACCTGCCGCTCGGCCCCTGGGGCATCCTGATCGCGATCCAGATCTTCTACATCATCATGGGCGTGCCCATGGACTGGCTCGGCATCCTCCTGATCACCGGCCCCGTCGTGATCCCCATCGTGAAGGACCTGGGCTTCGACCTCATCTGGTTCGGCATACTGTTCGACGTCAACATGCAGATCGCCTACCTCTCGCCTCCCGTGGGCGCGGCCATGTTCTATCTGAAGTCCGTCGCCCCGAAGGACATCACCATGGGCGACATTTTCCGCGCCGCCATGCCGTTCGTGGGGTTGCAGCTCATCGGGCTCATCCTGATCATGGTCTTTCCCCAGATCGTCATGTACCCGGTCGAGGTCCTGGTGAAGTA
>CALJXB010000455.1 GCA_937974415.1 uncultured Kiloniellales bacterium | reverse complement strand
CGCGTAATAGCGGTAGGACGGTCCGATCGGATTGTCGTTCCCGACCGAGCCGCGGCCGCGCAGGATCTTCTGCAATAACTCCTCGCGGTCGAGCGCGAATTTCAGGGCCTGGCGCACATTCGGGTCGTCGAACGGCGGCTTTTCCATCTGCATGGGAAAGACGTAGTGCAGCGGGCCGGTCGATTCCTCGACGGTGATGCCGTCCTTGCGGGCCAAGAGGTCCGCGGTCTTGAGATCGACCTGGTCGATGGCGTGAACCTCGCCCGTCACCAAGGCGTTGGAGCGCGCTGTCGGATCGGCGATGGTCAGCAGCTCGACCTCGTCGGCATGGGCGTGGCCTTCCTTCCAGTAATTGGGATTGCGCTCGAAAAAGGCGCGCACGCCAGGCTCGAAAGACTTCAGCTTGTAACCGCCGCTGGCGATACCCGGCTGCCAGTCCAATCCGCCCTCGCCGTCGGATGGGAAGATGGCGAGAGGCGCCTCGTTGAGATTGAACGGGAAATCGGCATTGCCGCCAGACAGAGTGACGACGAGGGTATTGGCGTCGTCGACCTTGATGTCCTCGATCGCTTCGACCAGCGGCTTGACGGTGGATTTCGACTCCTCGCCGCGGTGATAGTTGATGGAGGCGACCACGTCATCGGCCGTCAGTGAACGGCCGTCGTGGAACTCAACGCCTTTTCTGAGCTTGAAGGTCCATTGGGTGGCGTCATCGGACGCGTCCCAGCTCTCGGCCAAGGCCGGGACCAGCTTGCCGTCCGCCGACAGCTCGACCAGGGTGTTGGAAATGGCATAGGCCAGGACCCATTGGAAGCCGTTCTCGATGACGGCCGGATCGTAAGTGTCGGTCGTCGAGCCGTGGCCCATGGCAAGCTTCATCAGGCCGCCCTTCTTGGGCTCGGCGGCCTTCGCGGCACCGAAGGCCAGGCTGGTGGCGAGCGCGGTCGTCAGGCCGAGCGCGGCGGCCCGGCCCATGAAGTCGCGGCGGGTGATGGTCCTGTTGGCCAAAAGCGCCTGCAGGTGCGAAATCTCGGTTTTGTGCTGGCTCATGGGTCCCTCCCGGAGTTTGCGTGAGCACTTATCGCCGCAGCGTCGTCGCCAGCCGGCAACCCGCCGCTTCTTCTTGAGGTCGACCCTACGAGCCGGCCGCAACCGGTGCAACTTCGCTTGGATCGAGAATCCGGCGCCCTGTGACGCTAGCGAGCGTCACACAGCGAAATGCAGGCACATCGAGGGCTCAATATTCCAACGCGCAGAGGGTGTTTTCGCCGGGCTGAATCTCGTTGCGAAGGCGGGCGCGGATGGCGCCATCGAGTTCGTCGCTGTCCTCGGGGTAAAGGCCGCAGCCGGCGATGGTCTCGCGCAGGTTCGTCGATTCGCCCAGATATTCATACACCATGCGCGTCGCGAAGGCCTGCCGGCCGGGGCCGCCGGATACGGAGATCCCCAATCCCGGTAAGAAGTGCAGACGGGTGCGATGGGAGGGATAGATCACCGTCAGGGCGAAGACCTGATGGCCCATCGGGTTGTGATCCATCATGTAGATTCGGTCTTCTGCGTGCAGGACAAGGCTCTGATACTTGGAGATGTAACCGCCAAGTTCCGGATTCTGCTTGTCGACCAGGCGCTCGATCGCCTTGGCGTATGTCCGATCCCCGCGTTGAAAGACGGCCGCAAAGTACCTCAGGATCATGCCCGGATAGGCCGGCGTGCACATGTAGGCGAAATAGTGGCCGCAATACTTGCGAAGCCTAGCTTGCGAATCGGGAAAACGCGCGCCGATCTTCCCGATGGTGGCGGCCAGGGCATCGGAGGGCGCCTCGCCCCTGACGCGGATCAGCCCTGCGAACTCGTGGGTCGGCAGAACGATCTCGCCCTCCTCGACGCCGAAAAAATCACAAATCCGCCGCAGGCTATGCAGGGAGGGCGTGCTGGCGCCGCTCAGGTACTTGTTGAACTGCTGCCGGTTGATGCCGATGCGCCGACACACCTCGGCCACCGAGGCATAGTGGCTGCACAGCAAACGCAGGTTCTCGGCGAAGGGCTCGCTCATAAGATGGTGCCTCCCCGCCCCGACTCTAGGCGCGCCCGGCACCGCCAACAAGCGTCAGGTCGCTCACCTCGCCCGGACGGGTCCGGAGGCTCACGGAAACTCACCGAAGGAACGGCCCATACACTCAGTGCGAAGCCCGCAAGGGACTGTCGAGCGTTCCGACCAACGCGTCGATCATGGTGATTTGGGATTGGTAGTCGCCAAGTTCGGATTCGACATTGAAATACTGGCCAGGCTTGGCACCGCCATGGAGCAAAAGGAAATTCGACAGCGAACAGTCGTAGGTGTCCGGGCGGACATGTTCGTAGATCACATTGACCCCTGCGTAGCGCAACTGGTCGATCATGTGACGTTCCCGATCCGCAAGGCTGTCCGGCGGCAAGAGTCCGCTCACGAGAATGAAGTTGTCCTCGTCAGCCAGCCGCTCGCCGGTCTTATTGGCCGGCAGGCCGAAGAGGCCTTGGGTGCTGTGGTGGACGGAAATATTCCCAGCGCCGCCGCCGAGCAGGTGGCCGTCGTAGTTGTTATGAAGCGCCAAATAGGGCGGCGACCCCAAAAGCTTGAGGATCGTCGAGGTGAAGAGTGGCGCGGCGCGGCGAACCGGACCGGTGCAGGTTCGCCTATGGGCGTCCACGAAGGCAAAGTTTCGATTGGGGTCCACGAAGGCCCTGGATCTCGTCGGCGGCAGCAGGTCGACATCGACGACCTTGCCGCCGTATCTGGCGATCGCGTACAGCGCTGAGTCGAAGGCGGCGTCCTCGTCGTCGTGCAACACAATCCATTTGTAGCCCGGACGGCCGCTGTCGAACACTTGGACCCTCCAGTTGAGGTCGTTCTCAGTGAATTCGATCACGCTGAGGCAAAGCGGCTCGTTCAAGATAAGGTGCCGGTTGCGAGCGATATCGGGATCGCGCCAGGCGTCCATTTCGATACAGGGCAGACCTGCCGGGACGGCCAGGGGCATTCCTTTGTGGGGGTGCGCAGCCGCGACCCACGGCTGGACAGGCAATTCAGGCGGGATGCGAGAGGCTGGCTCTTTGGGTACGGGGATCCGAACGGCGATTTTTCCGGCGCGGTCTTGGGGCGTAACCGTGTCGTCGGTGGACAGGGCTTGGCGCGCGGCCGGTTCGTCTGAGGTTGGGGTTTGGGGCGCGGCTGTGACCTCAGGGGATGGAGCTTGGCGCGCGGCTGTATCGGCGGGGGATTGGGCCTGGGGCACAACGGTGTCGTCGGAGGATTGGGCCTGGGGCGCAACGGTGTCGTCGGAGGATGGGGCCTGGGGCGTAACGGCATCGTCCGAGCGCGCGGTTCCAGGCTCGATGATGGCGTGCCCGCCGACCACGAGCCGCGCCAAGCGCCAACAGTTGGGATTGGCGTGTACCGGGCAGACACTTTCCAAATCCGCTGAGAATCGCGACTGATCTCTCAAGCCGCGCGGTTCATCGGCGTGATCTTCGCGGACGATCATGATGCCGGACATCACCCAGCCGTTCGCGCCCGGCCTCGGCTCGAGGGCGGGCGCGTAAAGGTCCGCGTCAAGGTCGTGAGTCGCCGCAATCGTCCAATCGAGGAATTTCAGGGCTCCGACGATCCTCTCCTCGTAATCCCTCTTGCGCCCATCCACATAAGCCAGTGCCATCCACACCAGCCCAATGGAGAGCATCAGACCGAAGAAGATTGCGTAGCCCGCCCTCTTACCGACAATACCTATTCCGTTTCGAATCTCGAATCGCTGCCTCATATCCTTCCTTAGGAACTAATGAATTGCGTTTTATCGACACAACGAAGAACGGCAACGCGGCCACAACCGCGCAAATATTAATGATTCCTAAGATGATCCCCCCACCACAAGACCAATTAAGTATGCCACGGATTTCCTATTCTTGGAACGGCAATCGCCATCATTAGTAGCCATCACTTACACTTGTGTTTATTTTCGTTTATTGAGATGCCGTCTGTACGTTTTCGGACTCTGCCGAACGAAGCTACCCCCTGCTCGAACCCGTTCAGGCGGGAAGCGCAGGCCAAATCAGCGCCAAAAGAACGCTCGAGGCACCGCTCCGCCCGAGACCCGAACGAGTCCCGAACCGAGACGTTTCGGCCCCTCGGGCCCGCTGGACGCACGTCAGGCCGCCCTGTAGGCTGCCCCTCGCCGCGCCAAGCGGGCGGCCCCGAGACGGGACAGGCGGGAGAGGAAGCATGAGCGGCCCCCAATACATTCGCACCGACACCCTGGCGCTTCACGCAGGCCAGCAGCCGGACCCAGTCCACGGCGCGCGGGCGGTACCGATCTACCAGGCCACCTCCTACGTCTTCCGCGACACTGACCACGCCGCGGCGCTGTTCAACCTGGAGCGCGCCGGCCACCTCTACAGCCGCATCTCCAACCCGACCACGGCGGTCTTGGAGGAGCGCATCGCGGCCCTCGAGGGCGGCGTCGGCGCGGTCTGTACCGCGAGCGGCCAGGCGGCCCTGCATCTCGCGGTCATCACCCTGATGGACGCCGGCAGCCACATCGTGTCGTCCCAGTCGATTTACGGCGGCTCCCACAACCTCTTCATGCACACCCTGCCCCGCTTCGGCATCGAGACCAGCTTCGTCGATCCGCGCGACCCGGAGGCATTTCGGAAAGCGATTCGCCCCAACACGCGCCTCTT
>CALJXB010000454.1 GCA_937974415.1 uncultured Kiloniellales bacterium | reverse complement strand
GTCGAACTCGATGTGATAGTGGCCCGACTCGCCGAACATGAAGCTTTCCTGCACGAAGTGCCGGGCCATGGCGATGATCACCGATGGCAACGGCGGATCGGCCGCGGCTGGCGAGGCGGACATCAGGAACGTGAGGAGTGCGGCGATCCTTCTCATCGCGGCGCCAAGCAGGCCACAAGGCCGGGCGCCCGTCAAATCGGGCCGAAACCGTCTGACCGAGCGGGCAGCCGAACTGGCTGGCAAGGCCGCTGCCGCCAACGCCTAGCGGCGCTCTTCCTTCGCACCGAACGAAAGAGGGGCGTGGCTGTTCGCCACGCCCCCGTCGTCGCGAGACTTTGCGGTGGCTTTATGCGAACCACCAACGCTGGTAGGAGCGTGCGCCGTCCATCTCCCAGTTGCCGGCCATGTTGGGCCCGTGCATGACGTTGGAGCGGCGGGCGAACACGCGGTTGCGGAAGAACGGCACGATGGTGCCGCCGTCGTCGCGGCACAGCATCTGCATGTCGCGATACATTTCCGTCCGCTTCTCCTGATTCAGCTCGGCCTTGGCTTCGCGCAGGATCTTGTTGAACTCCACGTTGTTCCAATGGCTCTCGTTCCAGGCCGCGTCGTCCTTGTAGGCCAGCGAGAACATCACGTCCGGCGTCGGCCGGGCGCCCCAGGCGACGACCACGAAGGGCTTGACCAGCCAGACATTCGACCAGTAGCCGTCGTTGGGCTCGCGCACCACGTTGATATCGATCCCGGCCGCTGCCGCGTGCTCCTTGAATAGGATGCACATGTCGACCGCGCCGCCGAAGGCGGCATCCGCGGCGGACAGCGAGACCGAGAGTCCTTCCGCCCCGGCTTTCTTCAGGTGGTGCTTGGCCTTGTCCGGGTCGTACTGGCGCTGATCGAGGTCGGCCCAATAGGGCAGAGTATTGCCGATCGGGTGGTCGTTGCCGATCGTCGCGTGGCCACGGGCGATCTTCTGGACGATCTCATCGCGGTCGATCGCATATTTCAGCGCCATGCGGACGTCGAGATTGTCGAAGGGGGCCACGTCGCAAAACATCGGGATGGTCACGTGGGCGCCGCTGGCCAGTTCGTCTATCTCGATGTTGGGATCGCGTCCCAAGAGATGCGCGGTCTTCAGCTCGACCTCACTGATGGCGTCGACCTCGTTCGTCTTGATCGCGTTCTGCCTCGTTGCCGGATCATTGATGACCAGGAAGTTCACGGCGTCGAACCAGGCGTCCTTGTGATAGTTCTCGAAACGCTCGAACGACGAGGATACGCCCGGATCATGCTCGACGATCTTGTAGGGCCCGGTGCCGATGCCGCTCTTGGTGTCGACATTGCCTTCGCCATCCGACGGCATCATGACCAGGTGATAGTCCGACAAGAGGTAGGGCAGGTCGGCGTTGCCCGACTTCATCTTGATGACCACCGTGTGGGATCCGTCGGCTGTGATCTCTTCGACGTCTTCCAGCAGGGCCTTGGCCGCCGACTTGGAGTCCTCGCCGCGGTGATAGTTGAGCGACGCCACGGCGTCGTCGGCCGTGAAGGGCTTGTCGTTGTGGAAGCTCATGCCCTCGAACAGCTTGAAGGTCCAGACCGACGCATCGTCCGAGGCGGTCCAGCTTTCCGCCGCATCCGGCCCGATTTCGTTCGTGTTGGTGATCTCGGTCAGGTAGCTGCGAATGGCGTGGTTCATCTGGATCATGTAGACGCTTTCCGTCGTGCCTGGATCCAGATCGTCGGTTGTATTTCCGTCGTGCATGCCGACGCGGAAAGTGCCGCCCTTTTTAGGCTCCGCCGCCTCAACTCTGCTAGACCACAAAGCGCTGGCAGCGGAGACCGTTAAGCCCGCGGCTATGGCACCTTCCATGAAGCGCCGCCGGCCAATCGCCTTACGCGTGGCCAGATCGGTCAGCGCCGTGAGGTGGCTGTCACGCAGATAATCTTTCATTTGGCTTTCCTCCCGTTCCACATCGCTCCGTTTAGCAGGGGCGTTCAGTACTTGTAGCCATGAAATCATGGGCTCGTTGGGCGTTAAGCGCAATGCGCTTCTCTGCGGGCGATGGCGTCGGGTGACCTATGGGCTTAGGGGGCGACAACCGGGCCGGCGCTTGTACAATGGCAGCCTCGATCTGCTCGCGACCGGAGCGAAGCCATGCGGATAGCCGTGCTGACGGGCGGGGGCGACGTCCCCGGCCTCAACCCCTGCATCAAAGCCATCGTGAACGGGGCCGAGGCGCTGGGCTGGGAGGCGATCGGCTTCCGCCGTGGCTGGTCCGGCCCCTTGCGCGTCGACCCCCGGGACCAAGGCTCCCTGAGCCAACACGTCATGACCCTCGACGGCGCGGCGGTGCGCGGCATCGAGCGCAGCGGCGGGACCATCCTGCACACCTCGCGCACCAACCCCGGCCGGGTCGCGCTCGAGGCGCTGCCCGACCATCTGCGGGCCACCCACGGCTCCCAGGGGGGCGAGCGGGTCGACTGCACCGATCACGTCCTGGGCGTCCTCGAAAGGCTCAAGATCGACGCCCTCGTCGCCATCGGCGGCGACGATACGCTGTCCTATGCCGCCCGGCTGCACCGGGAGGGCGTCAAGGTCATGGCCTGCCCCAAGACCATGGACAACGACGTCTTCGGCACCGACTACTGCATCGGCTTCGGCACGGCGGTCGGCCGCAGCGTCGACTTCATCGATGCCTTGCGGACCCCCGCCGGCAGTCACGAGCGCATCGCCGTGGTCGAGCTGTTCGGCCGCAACAGTGGCGAGACGGCGTTGGTCTCGGGCTATCTGGCCGGCGCCGACCGGGTCTTGATCAGCGAGGTTCCCTTCGACGTGGACCGGCTGGCGGCGCTGATCGCGGCCGACAAGGCGGCCAATCCCTCGAACTACGCGGTCGTCGTGGTCTCCGAGGGTGCCCGCATGATCGGCGGCGAAGTCGTCGAGTCCGGGGAGCCGGACGATTACGGCCACCGCCGGCTCGGCGGCATCGGCGAGGTGCTCGGCCAGGCCCTGAAGCAGCGCACGGGCCAGGGCATCGTCAACCAGACCCTGGCCTACCTGATGCGCGCCGGGCCGCCCGTTGCGCTCGACCGCTTGGTGGCCGCCGCCTTCGGCACCATGGCCGTGCAGTGCCTGGAGGCGGGCGAGAGCGGCCTCATGATGGCGCTCCGGGACGGCAACTACGAGACCGTGCCGATCGATACCTGCGTTCAGGGGGAAAAACGGGTCGACGTGGCCGAGCTCTACGATACCGAAACCTACCGGCCGATCATCCGCAATGTGCGCGGCAAGCCCATGTATCTCTACTAGGGTGCCGGCCGCGCAGGCTGTCCGTCATTCGGTACGGCGGATGACGTAGGTGAAGACCCCGTCGGCCTCGGACCAGTCGAGCAATTCGTGGCCGCTGATCATGCAGAAGTGCCGGAAATCGATAGTCGAGGCGGGATCCGTGGCGGTGACCGTCAGGGTCTCGCCGACCGGCACGTTCTTGAGCGCCCGCTTGGCCTTCAACACCGGCAAGGGGCAGTTGAGGCCCTTGGTGTCCAGGACGTGGTCCATGCGGCATCGACTCCCCAAAACGGCTGTGTTTTGACCTCACGGGTTCGCCTGGAGGACCGTAGATAAACGATCTCATGGCGGACGACAAATCTGGAAATGGCGGGCCTCAAGGGCCAGGCCAAGAGAGGGCTTGATGGCCGGCCGGGCTCACGCGGTCGCCTGCCAGGGCCCTTCGACGGGATAGGCCTCGTCCGGGCCGGGCCAGGGTGGCATGGCGACGCCGACGGCGGCCAGCGGCTCCTCGCCGTCCGAGCGGAACTGAAAGTGGCCCCCGATGGGGATGGCAAGGGAGACGCCGGGCCCGACCTCGACGGTTTCCTCGAGCTCGCCCAGCCGCCGCCACATGCGGCCGCGTCCCGAGAGGAAGTACCAGACCTCCTCGATGGTACGATGGGCCACCGCGATCGACACCGCTCCCGGCGGCAGGGTGAAATGGGCCATGCTGCCGCGCGCCATGCTGCACAGGATCCGCACCTCGGAGCCGTCCGGCGCCATGACGTCGGGGTTTTCGCTGATCGTCTTGGTCTCGAAGGTCATCGAAGTCGTTCCGCCATTGCCTCTGATCGGTGGAGAATAAAGGCGCCCGCGGGCGCGGCGGCGCCAGCCGAACCTAGCCCGCCAAGGCGACCCGGGGGCCGTAGACGGTCTCGTTGACCTCGGGGTCGCCGACCACGCCGGGCTCGGTTTCGTAAACCAGCACGCCCATGATCCTGAGGGTGTCGCCGCGGACCGGCGAGACCCGGTGGAGCGAGTTGCAGCCGCGGAAGATGCACAGCGATCCCGCCTCCCGCGCCACCTCGACGATGTCCTGGGGCCGCTCGCCCAACAGCACCGCGCGAAGATAGTCGTGGTTCGGGTCGCTCTCGCTGCGGGCGTTGGGCACCAGCTCGAAGGCGCCGCCGGCCTCCGGCGCCTGTAGCATGACGGTGACCGTGAAGGCGTTGCCTGAATCAAAATGCCAAGACGACGAGTCGCCGTCTTGAAAGCACAGCATGTTGGCCGGCTGGTAGGGGTCGGCGTTGTCGTAGAGTGCCTCGGCGCCGACGATGTCGGCCACCACCTGGCGCGTCGCCGCCCAGTGGTAGAGAGTCTTGAGGGGCGAGTCCGACGGGAAGAGGTCGTAGGCGATCATCCGCGAGGAGGTGTCGAACAGCAGGTTGCGGGGATGATCCTCGGGCAGCGCCGGGTCGAGGCTTCGCTGCAGATAGCAGTTGCGCCGGTCGCGGATGTGATGGGCCAGGGGCCGCGCCGCAGTAGCCTCGGCGACGGCCCGCTCGCGGGCGCCGCGGCGCATGAAGCCGGGCAGGACGCAGACCTGGTCGCGCTCCAGCTCCGCTCGCAGGCGTTCGACCAAAGCGGCGCGCGCGGGATCGTCCGGATCGGCGATGGGATAGGCCGCCAGGTCGACGACATCCTCCGGCCGCAGGCCGCCGGGACCGATCATCGTTTCCTCCTTGCTCGACATGCCGGCGCGCGCGGCGGCCCGGCACCTCAAACCGCGACCGTTTCACAAATGTCTTGGACGATCAACGCAGGATCCGCGTGAGCGTGGACGTCTCGGCCTGAAGTGGTAATCGGTGCCAGGATTTGACGCCCCGCTCGCCGGCGGCTCGGTCTTGTCCTACAGCAGCCAGGAGTAGCCGTAGATCAGGATCGCCGAGTCCGTATCGCGCACGGGCAGGGCCAAGTCGGCGTGGCGCACGAAGGGCTTGTCGAAGTGGTCCAGGTCGTAGGCGCAGATGGTCGGACGCAGCTCGAAGAAGTTGCACCGGTCGCAGGCCTTCCAGAGCTCGGCGGTCTCGCCGTTGGCCAGTTCGTCGATCGTCCGGTCCTGGATGTTGCTCCCGTCCGGTTCGCGGTGGAACTCACCGGCCAGGCGGATCCGGCTCTGCCCGGCACTCGGGTCCCACTCCTCGATGAACATGGCCGACAGAAGCTTGGGAATTTCGATCGGGTCGATCTGGGCCTTGCCGGGGATATCGTCGGCGCCGCACTTCTCGATCCAGTAGTCGAAGAACGCTAATGCGCCGGCATCGTCGATCGCGGTGCGAAATCGCGCGACCTCGGGCTCCTCCGGCATTCCCGCCGCAAAGGAGGGGCCCTTCACCAGGAATGGAACATCGGGCGGCACCGGGCGGTCCTTTTGATGCATAATACCAAAGGTATAAGGACGGAAACTGCCCCGGACATTAGGGATACAGGGTAAACAAAGCCTTCACGATAAGATTGGCCAGGAAAATTGGCCAGAAAGTTTGGACAGGTCCGAAATCCCGACTTTGCTGTAACGTTAAGACGGAATGGCCGCCCGTTGTATAAAATTCGCATAGGCCCTCATAGTAAATAGATATAGTTACTAATAAAAACCAAGGAAATTACTAAATAACTCTTTAACTTCTCAATTTTGATGGTATTATGCCTCATCTTTATGGGGGAGTACTATGAAGATAGTTAATTTTTGTGCTGTCGTGATTGCCGTCTCGATCCTCGCCATTGCGGTCGAGTATGTCTATGGCTGGTCGAACCTGGAACCGGTTGCCGAGCAGGCGGGAAATATGGTTTATCAGTGGACGGACGGACGGCTCGGTTGGGAGGCGGCTGGCGACAGTGTGAGCGTGCTCGAGGGTGCGGCCAACGCCGGGAATCAGGCGAACTGAAACGGCTGCACCGGCGGGATGGGCCACCGGCCTGCCCCGGTCTTGGGGAGAGCGAAATATGCGTCAGTTCGTAGCATTTATCCTGATCATCTATATCGTGGTGGCGGGCTTCGTTGGCTTCGGCTACTACCTGAACGATTCCAATAAAGCTTACGCTCAGCAAGAGATCTGGATGGACGCGGCCTCGGAAGGCATGGCTTGGCCGTACTACATCTGGCAGTTCATCAAGGGCGAAGCCTAGGCAGGATCGCTTTCAGGCTAGCGGCCTGGAACGCAAGAGCGCGCCCCGGGGGCGGGTGCGCCAGGCGTATGAGCGGCTGCTGTCCGGCTTGATCGCGGCGTAGCTCTCAGGGTCCGATCCCGAAAAACATCTTCTCGAAATCCTTGAAGCGCTCCTGCCAAGGCCGGAACGAGGGATTGAGGGCGCGCGCGCGCTCGAGGTCGGCGCGGGCGAGCTCGTCTCGGCTCATCAGCCAGTGTACGAGGGCCCGGCTGTCGAGGGCGTAAGGGTCGTCTGGCGCCAGCCGCAGGCTCTCCTCGCAGTCCGCCAGGGCTTGCTCCGGACGGCGCAACATGGCGTAGGTCCAGCACCGCCCGTTGTAGGCATTGGCACGGTCCGGATCGATCTCGATGGCTTCGCCGTAGTCGCGCAGGGCGCCCTTGAAATCGTTCGTGCGCTGGCGAGAGGTGGCGCGATTGCTCAGCACCAAGGCCAGCGTTTCAGGCGGCAGCTCGGTCCAGGCGATGCACTGGTTGTAGAAGCTGATGGCCACTTCATGCCGGCCCTGCTGCTGGGCGGCCGAGGCCCGGTAGCAGGCCTCCATAGCCTTGTCCTGCGGCTCGGCCGGCTCCGTGGACTGGGCCCGGCCGGACGTCGCCGTGCCCAGAACAAGCAGCGCCGCCGATGCGACGCGAAAGGCGCCCTGAAGGGCGTCCGGAAAGGGCAGGTGGAAGAAGGGAGGCACGTTTACGGCAAGCAGGTGATCTCTTTGAAACCGTCGCACACGAAGTTGGCGCAAAGCTGCAGATCGCCCAGAGCGAGCGTCGGGAACAGGGATCCGATGTTCTCGTCGACCTCGAAGGAGGACGCGCCGCCGCCGAACCCGAGCGCCTCGCACCATTTCGTGGCCGCCTCCTGGCCACAGCCTTCATCCTGCTGATAGAGACAGAAGTTCAAACGGTAGCCTTGCAAAAGCGGTAGCGTGAAGGTTTCGCCGACAGAGACGGCCTTTTCCTCGGCTTCGGGCAGGACTAGAAAGCCGCTGGTATCAGACTGGGTCGTTTCCGACTGGGGTGTCACCGACTGGACTGTTTCGGACTGGGTGGTGTCGGGCTGGACTGTTTCGGATTGGACTGTTTCGGACTGGGCAATTTGGACCTGGGGCGTCTCGACCTCAGATTCTTCCACTCGGGCCAGACCTGCTTCGGCGCTCATACCTTCGGGCGCGGTGGCATCCCGTGCGCCGGCATCCGGTATCTCGGTCTCCGTTGCCTGGGCTGCCGGTGCTTCGGCGGCTTGTGCTTCGGCGGCCGGTGCTTGCGCCTGTGTCATGGTCTCTCCGGCGGGCGCGAGGTCGCCCGTCGAGGCGGGGTCCGGGGCGTCGGCAGTCCCGCTGTCGGGGACATCCAATGCGGTGGCGGTTGTCGGGTCCGGGGTGGCTTCCGGCGCCGCGTCCGGCGCCACGTCGCTTTTGCTGCCGCCCGTCGGGTCGGCCATCGCGAGAGCCTCGGCCTGCCCCGATCGGGCGTCCGGTTGGACCGTCGCCTCTGTGGCGGCCTCTGGGGTGGGCTCAGAGATGGGCTCGGCGCTCGCCTCGGAAGCCGGCTCGGCCGCGATGGTCGTGAGGACCGCGGCCTGGGCCACCTGGCTTGTCCCGACCTGGTCCTCCTCGGCGGTCTCGGCCGGATCCTGTTCCGAGGCTTCGTCCCGCGGCTCCTCGGGGACGTCTGCCTGAGGCTCCTGAGGAGGTTCGTCCGGATCGTCCTCGAGCGATGTCTCGGCGACGGCCACGCCCGTTGCTTCGGGTTCCTGACCGGCGGCCGGCAGCATGGCGTCATAGGCGCCACCCTCGTAGCGGAGCATGACCGAGCGCGCCTTGCGGTCGAGGTCGAACTGCTTGAGATCGAAGCGGCGACCCCCGGACTCTGATTGGGAGAAAGCCACCGCCGTGCCGGCGCAGTCCCTGGCAATGTGGAGGCTCGCCGCCACGCGGTGGTCTATCTCCGCATAGTCGGCGTCGAGGTCGCGCGGCGCGATGAGCAGTAGCTCGCTGGCGGCGGAGAAGTCGAGTGCGACCGTGCCGGACGAACCGTAGGACAGTCCGGCATCGAGGTTGAAGCAGCCCTGGCGGTGGGGCGCCGCCGCGACGGGCACGAAAAGCCGCTTGTAGCCGCGCGCCTTGGTCGGGGCCGAGCAGTCCCAGTTGACATAGCGCCGCCGCTCCAGAAGCAATGCCCCGGGCGGCGGCCCGGAGGCGCGCCGATAGAGAATCAGCGAGGCGACGGCCTGGGCGCGAAGATTCCCCTCGACCGGGCCGCGTTCCTGGGGGCCGGGCACGAACATGGCCTTGTCCGAACGCCACCACAGATCCGGGTCCGTCGCGTCCCCGAGCTGGTAGTCGCAGGTCTCGTCGATCGTCGAGAAGAAGGGGTGCTCGAACAACAGCACTCCGACATCGGCGCCCAGCTTGATGGAGGCGCTGGCCGGCCTGAAATCGTCGCCGGTATAGGGCACCGCCAGAAAGGGCTGGTCCGGTTCGAGCGACCAAGTCTTCACTGGGCCGGAGAAATCGCGGTTCTGGTAGAGAATGACTTGGTCGGAGCGCGCGGTTGCGGCCGCTGCCTCGTTGCCGGAGAGCCAGCACGCGGCGGCGACCACGACGGTGATCATGAGGGCGAGCAACACACCCACGCTGACCGGCGCCCGTCGTGCGGTCGTCGGTTCAAGAGGCTGCGATGATACTTCGATCCTGGACTCGCGGAAATCCGCGGCGCTCATGTCGTCACCCCGCGGCCCCCGTCACGGGCCGCCCTTAAATGAAACCGCGTCGCGCGGCCATCATGTGCGCAGCCTCGGATTCGGCACAATAGATTATAGCGGGGCCACGCTGGCGGTGGCCCGTGGGCAGCGTCTCGTGTCGGCGCCCCGGAGGGCGCGGATCAGATTACCTCGACGCTTTGCGCCATCGGCCCTTTGTGACCCGTGCGGGTCGACAGGCGAACGCGCTGATTGGCCTCGAGCCCGGTAAGACCGGCACGCTCCAAAGTTCGTGCCGATACGAAGACGTCGCGGCTGCCGTCGTCCGGGATGACGAAACCGAATCCTCTCGCGTGGTTGTAGAACTTAACCGTCCCCTCCATCAAGGCACCCTCCGGCCTCGAGTCCGACATGGCCGGTGCGTCGGGGATCTCTTCGATGCTCGTGATTGCCGCCACTTGCAACCCTCGCGGGCCCTCACTCACATCGCAGATAATTGTCGTTCCTTCGGGAAGCTCTTGGTGCCCCGTCGGCACCAAGACGGATGCGTGTAGGAATGCGTCCGGTTGGTCTTCCCCCAGTCTGACAAACCCGAACCCTTTGAAAGGATTGAACCACTTGACCACGGCGGCCACGCCCTGCTGCGCCACCGGTTGGCCGGTATCCAAGTCTTCCGTCATTCTAACTGTACTCCAAACCCCATACCTCCACCCGCATACCTACGGGCGTAATCCCTAATCAAATCACAGGCAGGGGCCGCACGTCGAGTGCTTAAGTGGCGATCCGCACCGGGGTCAAGCCGGGGTCAAGCCCTTGGAAACGTGGAACTCGCGGCGCGGCGGCGGCATCTTCGGCGCCTCTTGCGACGCCGGAGGACATATGCCGGCTTCCGGGCTCGGCGCTTCTCGTCCCGTCTACCGAGCAACTAAAAGGGGATCTTCGCAGTTCACCTTGGCGCGCCCGCGCTAATCTTCCAGACGGGGCTCGACCAGTCTCAGGTTTTCCAGGTCCCGCGCGCCTTGCCCGGCATCCACCTCGGTCGGCGAAAGGTGCGGCCCAAGCCAGCCCAGAGCGATGGAGGTTCGCACGTAACGGACTTCGCCTGGGCGCAGGACGACACTCAGCCGGTCGTCGTCGTTGCTGGTCAGGAAGATCTCGTAGCGGCCGGGTCGGGCGTCCCGGTAAAAGGCTTCGCCGACGACCGAAACCCCGACCTTGCGGCCGTTGATGATGACCTCCGGCCGGATCGCCGGGAACAGGGAGTCGTCAGGCCGGTAGAAGTAGAGGCGGGCCTGATCGACGGTCGGATCCGTCGGCGCCGCTGCCGGCTGGACCGGAACATCCAAGGGCGTGCTGCAGGCGGCGAGCCAGGCCGCCAAAAGGAGCGCCAGGAGGCGGCCGGGATTTTTGCGCTTGCGAAGAGGCGACAGGTGCAGTCCCGTCGGAGGGCAGGTAGCCCTCCCGGCCAGAACCGGCGGCGGGCTTGAGACAGAGAATAACGTTGCCGCCGCTCGGCGCAGTCCGTAAAAGAGGGCGGCGACGCTCGCGTCCTTTGGTGTCATGCTGAGGCCCGATCCAGCTCCGCCTTTCGCAAATGCGAAAGGCACCTCGGCGGCAGTGACACGATCCTCTCGGAACGCGAATAAGGATCTCTTAAGCCGGGGATGCGGGGCAAATTCGTGACAACTGCTTGGCGATGAGGCGAACGAGTGATGCAAGAGCTGCACGGTTATTATCTCGAGGACCTGTCGGTCGGCATGGCGAGCGTCTTTGCCAAGACCGTGACCGAGGCGGACATCGTCATGTTCGCGGGCATTTCCGGCGACACCAATCCGGTCCATATCAACCAGCTCTTCGCCGAGGGCACTCTGTTCAAGGAGCGCATCGCCCACGGCATGCTGTCGGCCGGCTTTATCTCGACCGTGGTCGGCACGCGCCTGCCCGGCCCGGGCTGCATTTACATCAAGCAAGACCTGCGATTCCGGGCGCCGGTGAAGGCCGGCGACACGGTCGTCGCGCGGGCCACCGTCAAGGAGATCGTGCCCGAGCGTCGCCGGGTCGTTCTCACCACCGTGTGCACGGTCGGCGAAACGGTGGTGATCGATGGCGAGGCCACCATGATGGTCGCCAATCGGCCGGACGCGGGCGAAGCGGCCGGCTGACTATCGGCGAAGAATCCGATGCGGCGGGTCCAGACCGCCGCCCCGGCAAAGTCTCGGGTGCGCTCTCCAGCGCGGACGGAGCCGTAAAAGAGGTTTGACGTAACCGGCTCTTTGCGGGCACAAAACGTGCACGTCGGCGCCGGGGCTTCGCGAGTCGCGCCCGGTCGAGCGACGGCACGAGGTAGGCCGGGTGGGCCGCGCCATGAGTATCGATTACAAAGCCACGGTGTTTCTGCCGCGCACGGACTTTCCCATGCGCGCCGGCTTGGCCAAGCGCGAACCCGAGATGCTCGCCCGCTGGGCCGAGATGAACCTGTTTCAGGCGCTGCGCGAGAACGCCGCCGGGCGGGAGAAGTTCATCCTGCACGACGGCCCGCCTTACGCCAACGGCCACCTCCACATGGGCACCGCTTTCAACAAGGTGCTGAAGGATGTGATCAACCGCTCTCAGCAGATGCTGGGCAAGGATGCCCACTACGTGCCCGGCTGGGACTGCCACGGCCTGCCGATCGAATGGAAAGTCGAGGAGGGCTACCGGGCCCGCGGCCAGAGCAAGGACGCGGTATCGCCGGTCGACTTCCGGCGCGAATGCCGCGAGTTCGCCGAGCATTGGATCGAGATCCAGATCGAGGAATTTCGCCGCCTCGGCGTCGAGGGCGACTGGGAGCGCCCCTACACCACCATGGCCTATGCGGCGGAAGCCCAGATCGCGCGGGAGATCGGCAAGTTCGTTGCCAACGGCGGGCTCTACGCGGGCGCCATGCCGGTCCTCTGGTCGGTGCCCGAGCGCACGGCGCTGGCCGATGCCGAGGTGGAGTACCACGACCACACCTCGCCGACCATCTGGGTGCGTTTCCCCATCGTGAGCAGCCCGGTCGATCTGCCTGCCGGCGCCGCCATCGTCATCTGGACGACGACCCCCTGGACCATCCCCGGAAATCGGGCCGTCGCCCTCGACCCCGAGGCCAACTATGTCGCCCTGGAGCTTGCGGCGGTCGGCGAGACGGCGGCAGTGGAGCCCGGACAGATCCTGCTGGCCGCCGAGAACCTCGTGGCGCAGCTCGAACAGGATTTGGCGATCGAGGCCAGCCGGCGCGTCGCCAGTATGACGGGCCAGGACCTGATCGGCACGATCTGCGCCCACCCACTGCGCGGCCAGGGCTACGATTTCGACGTGCCGGTTTATGGCGCCGATTTCGTCACCATGGTTCAGGGCACGGGCTTCGTGCACATCGCGCCGGGCCACGGTTCGGACGACTACGAGCTCGGCCAGGCCCAAGGCCTCGAGGTGCCCCAGACCGTCGACGCGGCGGGCTATTTCATGAACCACGTGCCGCTCTTCGCCGGCACGCGGGTCTACGACGACGACGGCAGGCCGGGCGACGCCAACCCGGCGGTGGTCGAGCGCCTGCGCGAGGCTGGCGCGCTGCTCGCACGGGCCAAGCTGCGCCACAGCTATCCCCATTCATGGCGCTCCAAGGCGCCGCTGATCTTCCGCAACACGCCCCAGTGGTTCATCTCCATGACGGCCAACGATCTGCGCGACAAGGCGCTGGCGGCGATCCGCGAGACTCGTTTCGTGCCGGCCGCCGGGCGCAACCGCCTCTATGCCATGATCGAGCAGCGGCCCGACTGGTGCATCTCGCGCCAGCGGCTGTGGGGCGTCCCCTTGCCGCTGTTCGTCGAAAAGAAGTCCGGCGAGCTGCTGCGCGATCCGGCGGTGATCGAACGGGTGGCCGAGGCCTTCGAGCAAGAAGGCGGCGATGCCTGGCTGACCAGCGATGCCAGTCGCTTTCTCGGGCCCGACTACGATCCGGCCGACTACGAGCAGGTCAGCGACGTGGTCGAGGTGTGGTTCGATTCCGGCTCGACCCACGCCTTCGTGCTGGAGGCGCGCCCCGAGCTCAAGTGGCCGGCCTCGCTCTATCTCGAAGGCTCCGACCAGCACCGCGGCTGGTTCCACACCTCCCTGCTGGAGTCCGCCGGAACCCGGGGCCGGGCGCCCTACGAGGCGGTGCTGACCCACGGATTCGTGCTCGACGAGCAGGGCCGCAAGATGTCCAAGTCGCTCGGCAACGTCATTTCGCCGCTCGACATCATCGCTAAGAACGGCGCCGACATCCTGCGGCTCTGGGTGGTTGCCTCCAACTACGAGGAGGACGTGCGAATCGGGCCGGAGATTCTGCGCTACCAGGCGGACGCCTATCGGCGTCTGCGCAATTCCCTGCGCTTTCTGCTCGGCAACCTGGATGGTTTCAGCGAGGCGGAGCGGGTCGCGCCGGGCGACATGCCGGAGCTGGAGCGCTGGGTGTTGCACCGCCTGAGCGAGCTCGACGAGACGGTGCGGCGCGGCTGCGACGACTTCGACTTTCACAACATCTACCAGCAGCTCCACAACTTCTGCGCCGTCGATCTCTCGGCCTTCTATTTCGATGTCCGCAAGGACGTCCTCTACTGCGATCGGTCGGATTCGCCCCGGCGGCGCGCCTGCCGCACGGTGCTCGACCTGCTGTTCGACTGCCTGACCGCTTGGCTCGCGCCGATTCTCTGCTTCACCGCCGAGGAGGCCTGGTGGGCCCGCGGCGCCGCGGCCGCTGCGACCGACGGTGGCGACGCCAGTGCGCAAGACAGGGGTGCGACTCGGGCGGCAAGCGTACACTTGCGTACGTTTCCCGAGGTCCCGGCCGACTGGCGCGATGCGGCCTTGGCCGAGCGCTGGGCCAAGATTCGCGAGGTGCGCCGGGCCGTGACCGGCGCCCTGGAGGTGGAACGGGCGGAGAAGCGAATCGGCTCGAGCCTGCAGGCCAGCCCCCAGGTTTACATCGAGGATCCGGACCTCATGGCGGCAATCGACGGGCTCGATTTGGCGGAGATCGCCATAACCTCGGATGTAACGGCGGTCGCCGGGCCGGGCCCCGACGGGGCCTTCGTCGCGGACGAGGTGCCCGCGGTCGCCGTGGTCGCGGGCCTGGCGGCGGGAGACAAGTGCCAGCGCTGCTGGCGCATCCTGCCCGAGGTTGGTACGTCACCGGCCGCGCCGGGCGTATGCGTACGTTGCGCGGATGCCGTACGGTCTCTCGACAACGCGGCCGAGTAGCGTGGCCGGGCAGCGGGTGCGGTACATCCCCGGGTGGGTCGTCGCCATCGGCCTTGTGGTCGTTGCCCTCGACCAGCTGAGCAAATGGCAGGTCGTGCGGAGCCTGCCGGCCCAAGCGGTCGAAGTAACCGGCTTCTTCAATCTCGTGCTGGTCTGCAACACGGGCATCAGCTTCGGCCTGCTGCCCGGCGATTCGCCCCTTAAGGCCTGGCTCCTCAGCGGCGTCGCGCTGGCCGTCGTCGTGGGCCTGCTGTTCTGGGTGCACAACAAGGACAGCCGCCTCCTGGTGGCGGGCTGCGGCCTGGTGGTCGGCGGTGCGCTCGGCAACGTGGTCGACCGCCTGCGAGTCGGCTGCGTCATCGATTTTCTCGACGTCCACGCGGCCGGCTGGCACTGGCCGGCCTTCAATGTAGCGGACTCGGCCATCACCGTGGGCGTGGCGCTCTTGCTCGTCCATGGCTTGTTCTTCGAGGTGTCGGAGGGTAAGTATAAGGATTCGTAGGAGATTAGGACCATGCAGCGCGAAGACTGGAAGACGGCCTTGGCCGTGTCGGGCGTGCTGATGCTGGCTGGATGCAGCGGCACTGTGGATCAGTTTAGCCTCACCTCTACGCCGCCGGACGAATTCAAGGTGACCACGCGGGCGCCGCTGGCTGTCCCGCCGGACTTCAATCTGCGGCCGCCGAGCCCGGGCGAGCCGCGCCCCCAGGAAGGGACCGCGACCCAACAGGCCAAGCAGGTCATCTTCCGGGCGAGCGACGGGGCCGATCTGTCCTTCGCCGAAGCCATGCCGGACGACGGCCGGTCCATGGGCGAGCGAGCCCTCTTGGCCGAGGCCGATGCGGACAAGGTTGAAGGCGACATCCGCCAGGTCGTCGACTGGGAGAGCCAGACGCTCGAGGACGGGGACGGCTACCTGTACGACGTCCTGGTGTTCTGGCGCGATGACCAGCCGCCGGGGCGGATCATCGACGCCGAGGCTGAAGCCAGGCGCCTGCAGGAAAACGCCGCCCTGGGCAAGCCGGTCACGGAGGGCGAGACCCCGACCATCGAACGCAAGAAGAAGGCCCTCTTCGAAGGCATCTTCTGATCCTCTGCCGATCCCCTCCCGATCCGCCGCACGCCCGTGGCGCCTGAAGGCCGGGCCGCTCGATCCCTGTGTGCCGCCGTTCAGGCCCGGCTCCCTTCCAGCTTCCGTTCCAGGGGCGTCGTCGGCCGCGGCCCCCAGGCATCGGAAGCAAGGGTGCCATCACTTGCTAACACTTCCCGGTTAGTTTCGGTTGCAGCTCGCCGAGCCGAGGCCATATTAGAGGCCATACGGAGGGTTGGGCCCGAGGCGCGCGACAGGCTTGTCGGCGGCCGGGAGTTTCGTGTGAGCCGATCAACAGCCGAAGAAGAGCCGATGCAGATTGTCAAATCCCGCCCGACGCTAGTCCCCATCCTTTGCCTTTTCGTTGCGTTCCTGGTCCTTGCATCCCAGCCCCGGGGCGCCCAGGCCAAGGTCTTCGAGCCCGAGACCTTCACGCTCGACAACGGCCTGGAAGTCGTCGTCGTCGCCAACCGGCGCGCGCCCATCGTGACCCATATGCTGTGGTACAAGGTCGGCGCCGCCGACGAGCCGCCGGGCAAGTCGGGCATCGCCCATTTCCTGGAACACCTCATGTTCAAGGGCACCGACACCCTGGGCCCAGGCGAGTTCTCGGACATCATCGCCCGCAACGGCGGCCAGGAGAACGCCTTCACCAGCTACGACTATACCGGCTACTTCCAGACGGTCGCCAAGGACCGCCTGGACATCATCATGAAATACGAGGCCGACCGCATGACGAACCTCACGCTGAGCGACGAGGTGGTCTTGCCGGAACGCGACGTGGTGCTCGAGGAGCGCCGAAGCCGGATCGATCGCGAGCCTGGCGCGCAGCTCGGCGAGGCGCTGCGCGCCGTGCTCTTTCTCCATCATCCCTACGGCGTGCCGGTGATCGGCTGGGAGGAGGAGATTCGCGGCCTGACCAGCGCGGACGCGATCGACTTCTACCGGCGTTGGTACGCGCCCAACAACGCGGTTCTGATCGTGGCCGGGGATGTGGATGCCGAGGAGGTGCGCGCCCTGGCGGAGACCCATTACGGGGTCATTCCCGCGCGCGAGGTGCCGGAGCGCCTGCGGCCGCAGGAGCCGCGTCAGAATGCCGCCCGGCGTGTCATCCTGGAGAACGCGCGGGTGCGCCAGCCGTCGGTGACCATCAGCTACCTGGCACCGAGCTATCACGCGGGCGCCAGCGACGACGCCGAAGCCTTGCAGGTGCTCGACGAAATCCTCGGCAGCGGCAGCACCAGCCGCCTTTACAGCGCACTCGTGGTGGAGCAGGCTGTCGCGGCCAGCGCCGGCAGCGCCTATAGCGCCAGCGCGCTGGATCTTTCCAGCTTCACCCTGTTCGGATCGCCGCGCCCCGACGTGCCGGTCGAGGAGATTGAGGCCGCCCTGCGCGCGGAGCTGGCCCGCCTGCTCGAAGAGGGCGTCAGCGCGGAGGAGGTGGCGACCGCCAAGCGGCGCATGCTCGCCGATGCGGTCTATGCCCGGGATTCCCTGGGCAGCGGCCCGCGGGTCTTCGGCCGGGCGTTGACCACGGGCGCCACCGTGGCGGAGGTCGAAAGCTGGCCCGAGCGGATCGAGGCGGTGACCGTCGAGCAGGTGAACGAGGCGGCCAAGGCGGTGTTCGACGAACGGCGCTCGGCGACCGGACTTCTGCTGCCCAAACCCACATCGTGACGTAAGAGACTTGAAGAGGCCGCTCATGCGACTCCCCAGCCTTGTACTCGCCGCCCTCCTGGTGCTCGCCACGGGTCTGCCCGCGCGGGCCGTCGAGGTCCAGCAGGTGACCAGTCCCGGCGGTATTACGGCCTGGCTGGTCGAAGATCACAGCAATCCAATCCTCTCGCTGGACATGGCCTTCACCGGCGGCGCGGCGCTCGATCCCGAAGGCCGGGAGGGCCTGGCCTATCTGGTCTCCGGTCTGATCGACGAGGGCGCCGGCGAGCTCGAGTCCCAGGCTTTTCAGGGCATGCTGCAGGATCTCTCGATCCGGCTCAGCTTCGATGCGGGCCTGGACACCTTCCGCGGCAGCCTGCGTAGCCTAACGGAAAACCGCGAGACGGCCTTCGACCTCCTGCGCCTGGCCTTGAGCGAGCCGCGCTTCGATGAAGAGCCGGTAGGCCGCATCCGCAGCCAGATTATGGTCCAGCTCGCGCAGGAGTCCGAGAACCCCAACGTCATCGCTCAGCAGGCGCTACGCCAGCTGCTGTTTCCGGGTCATCCCTATAGCCGCCCCGTCCACGGCACCCCAGAAACCGTCCGGGCCATCGGGGTCGACGACATGAGGCGTTTCGTCTCTGAGCGCTTCGCCCGCGACGCGCTGACGGTGGCCGTCGTCGGCGATGTCACCGCCGAGGAACTGGGCCCGCTCTTGGATCACGCCTTTCTCGGGCTGCCGGCCGAGGCGGCGCCCTTCGATTTGCCCGAGGTCGAGCCCCAGGCGCAGGGCGAAGTGCTGGTGATCGAGCGCGACGTGCCCCAGAGCGTCATGGCGTTCGCCCAAGGCGGCCTGAAGCGCGACGATCCGGATTTCTATGCCGCCCATGTGGCGACCCGTATTCTCGGCGCCGGCGGCTTCAGCTCCCGCCTCTATGACGAAGTGCGGGAAAAACGGGGCTTGGCCTACAGCGTGTACTCCTACCTTTACCCCTTGGAGCGCTCGGCCCTGGTCCAGGGCGGCGTGGCGACCGCCAACGCGCGGGCCGGCGAAGCTCTCGACGTGATCCGCGAGCAATGGGCGCTCATGGGGGCGGAGGGTCCGACGGGCGAGGAAGTCGAGGACGCCAAGACCTACCTGACCGGGTCCTATCCGCTGCGCTTTTCCAGTACCGCCGGCATCTCCGGGACCCTGCTCGGCATCCAGCTGGACGATCTCGGCATCGACTACGTCAATATTCGCAACGACCTGGTCGAGGCGGTCACTCTGGAAGACGCCCAACGGATCGCCCGCGAGTTGTTCCGCCCCGAGGACCTGACCGTAGTGATCGTCGGGCGCCCCGATGGAGTCGCGCCCGAAGAGCCCGCGGCCGAGGAAAAGAGCTGAACGAGCGTCTTCGAACTCGGGCGGAATCGGGCGGATTCGGGCGGAATCCGGGGGGACTCCCGGCCGCGCCTTTTGGGCGGCCTTCGGCAATGCTAACTTGATCCCAGCTTGAACCCTCGTATCGTTTCCGCAGTCCGCCCAGCCATGCCCTATCGACAGCTGATCGAGTCCTGTCTGGCCGACACCATCGGCGAGGGCGGCCTTGGCGCCGCCTCCCTGGCCCGCCTCTTGGAGGCGGCCGGCCCCGTGCTGACGCGGCTCGCCGAATCCGGGGCCGACGGCTCGCTTGCCTTTCTGGCGGCGCCGCGGCGCAGCGACGACCTCGCGGCCTGCGGCGACGTCAGCCGGTCCATGCGCGACAACTGCGGAGATGTGCTGGTGCTCGGCACCGGCGGATCGTCGCTGGGCGGGCAAAGCCTAACCGCCCTCGTCGATCGCGGCTCCGGCCCGCCGGATGGCACGCCACGCCTCACCTTCCTCGACAATGTCGATCCGCACAGCTTCGACGTCCTGCTCGAGGGCCTCGATTTCGCCGAGACCGGCGTGCTGGCCGTCTCGAAATCGGGCGGCACGGCGGAGACCCTGGCGCAGCTTCTGGTCATCCTGCCCCGGCTCGAGGCGGCGGTGGGGCGCGACGGCGTGGCCCGGCGCCTGGCCGTGATCACCGAGCCCGGCGACGGAATACTGGGCGCCCTGGCGGAGACCTATGGCTGCGCCCGTCTGCCGCACGACCCGGAGCTGGGCGGCCGCTTTTCGGTGTTCTCCGCGGTCGGCGTGCTGCCGGCGATGATCGCCGGCCTCGACCCCGAGGCCTTTCGCGCCGGCGCCTGCGACGTGCTCGATGCGAGCCTGGGCGCGGCGACCGCCGGCGACGCCGCCCCGGCCCTGGGCGCCGCCGTCGCGGTCGGCTTGGCCCAGGAGCGGTGGATCCTGCAAAACGTGCTCATGACCTACGTGGACCGCCTGGCGACCTTCGGCCTGTGGCACCGCCAGCTGTGGGCCGAGAGCCTGGGCAAGGACGGCCTGGGACTGACACCGATCGATGCCCGCGGCGCCACCGACCAGCACTCCCAGCTCCAGCTCTATCTGGCGGGCCCCCTGGACAAGCTGTTCACCATCGTCAGCCTGGAGACCGCCGGCCTCGGGCCCAAAATCGAGCCGGAGCGCGCCGAGGGCCTCGGCCTGGGCTACCTCGCCGGGCGCAGCCTCGGCGACCTGCTGGATGCCATGGCCCGGGCGACGGCGGATACCCTGGCGCGCAACGGCCGGCCGGTGCGCCGGTTCCGCCTGAGCGAGTTGGGCGAGTACCAGCTGGGTGCCCTGATGATGCACTTCATGCTGGAGACGGTGATTGCCGCCGACCTGCTCGGCGTGAACCCCTTCGACCAGCCGGCCGTGGAGGAGGGCAAGCGCCTGGCCCGGGACTATCTGCAGGCGGCGGGGGGGACCGCGTCATGAACCTGCGCCTCTTACCGGAGACCCTGGTCAACCGCATCGCCGCCGGCGAGGTGGTCGAGCGGCCGGCCGCCGCCCTCAAGGAGCTGCTGGAAAACGCCCTCGACGCGGGCGCCCGCAACATCGAAGCGGTGCTGAGGGACGGCGGGCGCAGCTATCTCTCGGTCAGCGACGACGGCCACGGCATGACGCCGGAGGAGCTGGCCCTGGCCGTCGAGCGCCACGCCACCTCCAAGCTGCCCGAAGACGACCTGGTCCATATCGCCACCCTGGGCTTCCGCGGCGAGGCCCTGCCGTCGATCGGGGCAGTCAGCCGCATGACCGTCACCAGCCGGGCGAAGGGCGCTGGCGAGGCCTGGAGCCTCGCCGTCGAGGGCGGCCGGAAGGGCGCGGTCGAGCCGGCGGCGCTCGGCCGGGGCACCCGGGTCGAGGTGCGCGACCTGTTCTATGCGACCCCGGCGCGGCTCAAGTTCCTGAAATCCGCGCGCGCCGAGCAGATGCAGGCGCGCGACGCGCTCACCCGCCTCGCCATGGCCCACCACCGGGTCGGCTTCGTCCTCAGCGACGGCCAGCGCGACCTCTTGAACCTGCCGGCCGCCCAGGGCGAGCTCTTCGAGTCCCGCCTGAGCCGCCTTTCCGCCATCCTCGGCCGCGACTTCGCCGAGAACGCGCTGGCGATCGATGCCGAGCGCGAGGGGATCAAGCTTACCGGCCATATCGGCCTGCCGACCCTCAACCGCGCCAATGCCCAGGCCCAGTACCTCTTCGTCAACGGCCGGCCGGTGCGCGACAAGCTGCTCTACGGCGCGGTGCGCGGGGCCTATCGCGACTTCCTGGCCCACGACCGCCATCCCATGCTGGCGCTCTTTCTGGAGGTGCCGCCGTCCCTGGTCGACGTCAACGTGCATCCGGCCAAGACCGAGGTGCGCTTTCGCGACCCGGCCCTGGTGCGCGGCCTGATCGTGAGCGCCCTCAAGCACGCCCTCGCCGAGGCCGGCCACCGGGCCTCGACCACGGTCTCCCTGGCGGCCCTGGGCGCGATGACACCGGGGGCGATGGCGTCGAGTGGCGGCGGGCCTGTCTATGTTCAGGCCGGCACCCGATCGACCCTGCCCCGCGGCCTTGCCGAGGCGGCCGCCGCCTACCACGCGCCCCTGCCGGGTCTCGCCCAAGTCCCGGCCGCGCGGCCGGCGGAGGCGATTGGAGAAACGGCCCTGGAGCCGAACGGCGACCCCGACGAGGTGCTCGCCGAGGCCTATCCATTGGGCGCGGCGCGGGCCCAGCTCCACGGCACCTACATCGTGGCCCAGAACGAGGACGGCATCGTCATCGTCGACCAGCACGCGGCCCACGAGCGCCTGGTCTACGAAGGCATGAAGGCCGAGCTCGCCGCCGGCCGGGTTGCCGCCCAGCTGCTGTTGTTGCCCGAGGTGGTGGAGCTCGACGAGCCGGCCGCCGAGCGGCTCGCCGCCCGGGCCGAGGAGCTGGCCGAGATCGGCCTTCGGCTCGAGGCCTTCGGCCCCGGCGCCGTGGTAGTGCGCGAGACCCCGGCGCTCTTGGGCGAGGTCGACGTTCAGCGCCTGGTGCGCGACCTCGCCGACGAGCTCGCCGAACTGGGCGAGGCGCTCACGCTCA
>CALJXB010000453.1 GCA_937974415.1 uncultured Kiloniellales bacterium | reverse complement strand
TGGCCCGGCGCGGCGCCGGCCGAAGTCGAGCGCGAGATCACCAACCGGCAGGAAGAGGAGATGGCCGGCCTGGAGGGCTTGCGCGAGATCACCGGGCGCGCCGAACAGGGGCGCAGCCGCGTCACCCTGGAGTTTGCCGTCGACGCCAACATGGACCGGGCCTTGCTGCTGGTGGCCAACCGTCTCGACCGGGTGACCGGCTATCCCGAGGAGGCCGACGAGCCGACCCTCGACACCGCCGGCAGCGAGGACAGCCCGATCGCCTGGTTCATCGTCCGCCGGGCCGAGGGCAACGAGCGGCCGGTGCACGAATTCGGCGACTTCGTCGAGGATGTCATCAAGGACCGCATCGAGCGGGTAACGGGCGTCAGCCGGGTGACCGTCTACGGCGGCAGCGAGCAGGAAATCCACGTCACGGTGGAGCCGCAGCTGCTCGCCCGCTTCGGCCTGACGGTCAGCGACGTGACCGAGGCGATGCGCTCCGCCAACGCCTCGATTTCCGCCGGCGACATAGACGAGGGCAAGCGCCGCTACGTGGTCCGCACCGAAGGCGAGCTGAACAGGCTCGAGGAGATTCGCAAGGTCGTCCTCAGGTCGTCCGACGATGCTGCGACCGGCCGGCTGGCGCGGGTGACGGTGGACGATGTGGCCGAGGTGAGCTTCGGCTTCAAAGAGCCCACCTCGTCGATCCGCATCCTCGGCGAGCAGGCGCTCGCCTTTAACGCCGTGCGTGAAACCGGCGCCAACGTGATCGAGACCATGCGCGGGATCGCCGAGGCGGTCGACGAGCTCAACGTGGCGGCCGTGCCGGCGGCCGGCCTCACCCTCAAGCAGGTCTATGACGAGACGGTCTACATCGAATCGTCGATCGCACTGGTGCGTCAGAACATCTGGATCGGCGGTACGCTGGCGGCGATCATCCTATTGCTGTTCCTGCGCTCCCTGCGCGCCACCTTGGTGATCTCGATCGCTATCCCGGTCTCGGTGATCGGCGCCTTCGTCGCCATGGCGGCGCTCGGGCGCTCGATCAACGTGATCTCGCTGGCGGGCCTGGCTTTTGCCGTCGGCATGGTGGTCGACGCCGCCATCGTGGTGCTCGAGAACATCTATCGGCTGCGCGAAGAAGGCCGGCCGGTCCGCGAGGCGGCTTACGAGGGCGCCCGCCAGGTCTGGGGCGCGGTTCTGGTCTCGGCGCTGACCACGGTCATGGTATTCATTCCGATCCTGGTGATGAAGCTCGAAGTCGGGCAGCTGTTCCGCGACATCGCCGTCGCCATATCGGTTTCGGTGCTGCTGTCGCTGATCGTCTCGATCACGGTAATCCCGGCGTTGGCCCGCTTTCTCTGGGGCGGGCGCAAGGACGCCGCAGCCCAAACCCAAGCAAAGGCGCTACGGCGCCTGCCGCTGCCGGGCATCGACGGGCTGGCGCGCCTTTTCGTGCGGGCGGTGATGGCCTTCGCGCGCGCCGTCGTGCGCAGCCGCGTGCTGGCTCTTTGCGTGGTGACCCTGGTGGTCGCCACCACCTCGTTCGCCGCCTGGCGATATCTGCCCAAGCTCGAGTATCTGCCCGAGGGCGACCGCAACCTGGTGTTCGGCGTCATCATTCCGCCGCCCGGCTACAACCTGGCGACCATGACCGAGATCGCAGAGGGGATCGAGAGCGAGATCCGGCCCCATTGGAGCATCGTGTCGGGGCCGGATTCGGCGCCGGGCGAGCCGCCGAAAATCCAAAGGTTCTTCTTCGTCGCGACCCGCGCCAGCACTTTCCTCGGCGCGATCTCCGAGGAACCCGAGAGGGCGGGCGAACTGATCGACGTGCTGCACGATCCGGTGTTCCGCGAGCCGGGCACCTTCGGATTCATCAACCAGCCCTCAATCTTCGGCCGGGGAATCGGCGGCGGGAGAAAGATCGAGCTGGACATTTCCGGCGACGACCTGGTGAACATCCTCGATGTGGCCGGGCGAGCCGTGCGCAAGATCGTGCAGGTCATGCCGCTGGAAGACGGCAACCAACTCCGGCCCAACCCGGGGCTCGAACTGGGCGCGCCGGAAGTGCGGGTGTTACCCGACCGCACGCGTCTGGCCGACAACGGCGTGAGCGCCCGCGAGTTGGGCGACTCCCTGGATGCCTTCAACGACGGCCTACGGGTGGCCGAGGTGACCATCGGCAGCAACCGCATGGACCTCATGCTGCGGGGCCCGCGAGGGAACGTCACGGAGACCCAGGGCATCGCCAGCCTGCCGATCGTGACCTCTTCCGGCATGATCATACCGGCCTCTTCGCTGGCCGACATCGTGCTTACGGCCGGACCGACCGAAATCCGCCACCGCGAGCGCTTCCGCACGGTCACCCTGGAGATCAGGCCGGCGCCCAACGTGCCCCTGGGATCGGCGATCGAGACCCTGCGGACGGACGTCATCGACGCGCTGCAAAGCGAGGGTCTGCCGGGCGAGGTCCGCATGCGGCTTGCCGGCACCGCGGACAAGCTGACCCAGACCTGGGATGCCATGGTGGTCGACCTGCTGCTCGCCCTCGCCATCGTCTACTTGGTGATGGCGGTCCTGTTCGAGAGCTTTCTCTATCCCTTGATCATCCTGCTCTCGGTTCCGCTGGCCGCTGCCGGTGGCGTGGGCGGTCTGGTGATCCTCAACAGCTATCACTTCCAGCCGCTCGACATGCTGACCTTGCTCGGCTTCGTGATCCTGATCGGCATCGTGGTCAACAACGCGATCCTGCTGGTGCACCAGACTCTGCATCACATCCGCCACGAGGGGCTGGCATCCGACGCGGCCATTCTCGCGGCGACCCGCGACCGCATCCGGCCGATCTTCATGTCGACCCTGACCAGCGTCTTCGGCATGTTGCCCTTGGTGCTGTTCCCCGGCGCTGGATCCGAACTCTATCGCGGCCTGGGCTCGGTGGTTGTGGGCGGCCTGTCGCTCTCGGCCGTGCTGACCCTGCTCATCATCCCGCCCATGCTCTCGGTCCTGGTCGGCACGCTCGAAAAAGGTTCCGAAGGCGAGGCCGGCAATCTGCCCGGTCAGGACGGGCGGTTGCCGGCGCCTGGGGAATAGCGCAATCCGGCAAAGAACAACGCCGCCCAGCCGGCGAAGAAAGCGAGGCCGCCGGCCGGCACGACCGGGCCCAGGCTGGACAGGCCGGCGAAGGCCAGGACGTAAAGCCCGCCCGAGAAGAGCAGGAGCCCGGCGAGAAAGCCCCAGCCGGCCACCGCCAGCCAACGCCGGGCAGCGGCGGACGCCTGGCCGCACAGCACGCCGACGGCAAGCAGGGTCAGCGCGTGGAACATCTGATAGGTGGCGCCGGTTTCGACCCAGCCGCGCGCGCTTTGTTGAGCCTCGCCGGCCAGGCTGTGCGCCGCGAAGGCGCCCATGGCTACCGCCATGAAACCGTTAGCCGCCCCCATACAAAGCCAAAATCGCATTATCCGCCTTCCCCTGTTCTAACCACCGTGCCACTGGCCGCGGCGCCGCAGCACCGCCTTCAGCAGGCTGGGGCGGCCCGACATGATCCCGTCGACGCCCAGGTCGAGCAAGCGATCCATCTCGGCCTCCTGATCAATAGTCCAGACGTGCACCTGCAGGCCGTGCCGCGCAGCGGCCTCGAGAAATCCGCGGTCCACCACGGGCAGGCCGTAGTGATGGGTGGCGACCTGGGCCGCCCCCTCATCGAAGCCGCGGCCGGCCGGCAGCCCAAGGCTTGCCAGGCGCAGCCGGGTGACGCCCAGCGGTCCCAGGGAGGTACATAGCGTCGGGCCGAGCAGCGTGCGGGCGCGACGCACCCGGGCGCCCGAGAAGGAGCCGACGCAGACCCGCTCTACGGCGTCCGCCCGTCGCACGGCTTCCGCCAAAGGCTCCACGGCCCGGTCGCTCTTGGGCTCCAGGTTGACCCGCAGCGCGGGCCAGGCGTCAAGCAGCTCGTCCAGGCGCGCCACCGGCTCCCGGCCGGCGATGCGGGCCCGGCGCACCTCGCCCCAGGTGAGATCGGCGATCTTGCCGGCCCGATCCGTCAAGGAGTCCAGGTCGGCATCGTGGAAGACCACCGCCACGCCGTCGCGGGTCGCTTGCACGTCCGTTTCGACATGGCGGTAGCCGAGGCTGACGGCATGGCTGAAGGCCGCCATGGAGTTTTCCGGCTGCTCCTTGCCGCCGCCGCGATGGGCGAAGGCAATCGGCCCGGGATGATCGAGAAAGGGAAAGCGGGCGTGAGGCATGGCCGAGCGGTCAAGACCCCTCACGCCAAGCGGCGCGCATGCATGAGCCCGCGCACGGAGTTCCCGAGGTAGATCCGATCGGCAGCCTCCAGGTCCGCAAGGCTCAGCACTCGCTCTTCCACATGCAGGTTCGGATTGTCGATCATGTCGCCCCGCAGGGTCCCCGCCAGCAGGCCGCAGCGCGGCGGCGGGGTCATGAGGACACCGGCCCGTTCGATAAAGAGATTCGTCCGGCTGCCCTCGGTCACCTCGCCGCGCTCGTTCAGGAACACCACCTCGCCGCATCCGCTGGCCTTCTGATGGCGTTCGAATTCGCGGTCGTAGAGCTCCCGCCGGGTCGTCTTGTGATAGGTGAAGGGATCACCGCTCTGAACCCGCTCGTCCGAAACGACGAAGGTCAGGACGTGCTCATCCCCGAGTAGCTCCATCGGGCCGGCCTCCAGGCTGACCCCGCCGTCTTCGTCCAGCAACAAGCGCACCCGCATGACCGAGGCCGCGGCGAATTGTTGAGCCTCGCGCGCGAGTTGCCCGCGGACAACCTCCACATCGCAGGGATATCCGAAGTAGGCGGCCGAAGCGGAGAGCCGGTCCAGATGCCGCTCCAGGAGGTAATAGCCGCCCTTGCGCTCCCAGCGCAGGGTCTCGATGAGCTGGAACGGCACCCGATCGGCGGTGAGGAAACGCGCCTTGAGGAGACATTCCTCCCATTCCACCAGCGGGTCGGAATCCTGGACGATGCCGCTGCCGATCCCGAGTTGGCCGCCGCCCCGGCCGTCAAGAAAGACCGTACGGATCGCCACGTTGAACAGCGCATCGCCGCCCGGTGCCAGCATGCCGATGGCGCCCGTGTAGACGCCCCGCGGTGCCGGCTCGAGCTCGCGGATGATCTCCATGGCGCGCAACTTGGGCGCGCCGGTGATCGAGCCGCAGGGAAACAGGCTCCGGGCGATGTCCGGCAGGCCCACATCGGGGCGCAGCTTGGCGGTGATGCCGGAGGTCATCTGGTGCAGGGTGGGATAACTTTCCACCGTGAAGAGATCGGTGACCTCGACCGATCCGATCTCGGCGACCCGGCCGAGGTCGTTGCGCAGCAGGTCGACGATCATGAGGTTCTCGGCCCGAGACTTGACGTCGCTGGACAGCCATTCGCCCAATGCCGCGTCCTCCTCCGGGCTGGCGCCGCGGGCGGCGGTTCCCTTCATGGGCCGTGCTTCGGCCATACCGTTTTCGACCCGCAGGAACAGTTCCGGCGAGAGCGATAGAACCTGAAAATCCGGCGCGACGACCAGCGCCCCATGGGCGACCCGCTGGCGCCGCCGCAGGTCCCGGTACAGCGCCAGTGGATCTCCCGCGAAATCGAACAGACCTTTCAGGGTCAGGTTGATCTGATAGACGTCGCCGGCGGCGATATAGTCCTTCACGCGGCGGGCGGCCGTTAGATAGTCCTCCTGGCTGAGCGACCAGTGTAGGCCGCCGAGCTCGTAGTCGCCGAAAATCCGGGTTTCGAGCCAGCGCCCCACGGCAGCGGAATCGAGTTCGCGGGGCGCGTCGAACAAGCCGAACCAAAGGAGCGGCTGCAACCGGTCTTGGGGAAGCAGGGGTGCGAGCTTGGGCTCCATCAGATAGCCGAGTTCGTAGGACAGGAATCCGGCGCCGAAGAGGCCGTTTGCGCCCGCCGCCGCGAGCCGGAGTAATGCAGCTTCTACGTCCTCCGGCCGATCGCAACGCACCACCTCCATGGGTCGCTCGAAAAGCCAACAACGGTCAGTGCGAGACAGGCTATCGTCGAGCAGCACGAAGGCATCGCGCTCGCCTCCGCGCGCCGCACCCCCGTCTTTGGACCTGTCGCTCATGGCCTTTTCCATGGCCTGCTCCGTGGCCTGCCAAACCGCTGCAACGCCGACCTTTGCCTGGCATAGTCGTTCAGCCGCGAAGCCACCGGACTTGCCTACCACCTCTGAGATTGCGCCGAAAGCGCTTTGCCCGCCCGCGACGCGCGTCGAGACCGCAGATTAAATGAAGCCTGAGCCGGCCGGAAATCCGGCCTGAGAGTGGCCCGCAGCGGGAAAATACCTTTTAAGTTGTATTTTTGTAAAATAATGCCCTAATTGATTGCAGATCCCCTATGAAATGCGCTAAATAGGATCGGCAAAAAGGGGAGCTTACTGCATCCATGCCTGGACCATCAAAAGCCCGAAGCGAGAAGGCTCATGCCATCGATCACCTGGTCGGTCAGCAATTGCGCAAGCGCAGACTTGAACTTGGCCTGACCCAATTGAGCGTGGCCGAGGCGATCGGCGTGACCTTTCAGCAGATTCAGAAGTACGAACGGGGCAGCAACCGAATCGTGGCGAGCCGGCTTTACGACCTTGCAAACACCCTCAACGTGCCCTTGGAGTACTTTTTTGCCGAGGCTCAAGAGGACACGCCGCCCGGCGCAAAAGCAGACGAGGTTGCTGACGACAGCACTCCGACGCCCAAGGAAACGCGCAACCTGATCAACGCTTATTACGAAATCGCGGATCCGGCCCTCAGGAAGAAACTGATAGAACTTGTAAGATCGGTCTCGGCAAGCAAATCATAAGGCGCAGGTTTTCGGTGCCTTTGAAATGGTTGCGGAGCGATGAGTTTGCCCGTGCGCCGCCTCGCCGGCGAAAATAGAGCCTCATTTGAGGCGGTACCCCATAGCCGCCGCCCGCTGGACGCTGCCGCGTGAGCGCCCTGCGGACGCGGGCGATTGCCGCTGCAACGGCGTTCGATCATCAGGTGATCGCGACGCCCGAGGAGTTCGGCCACGCCCTCGCGCGGCTGGCGGACGACGACGCCGCCTCGATCGATTTCCTGTCGCCCGAGGGTTGCGCGGACCTGCTGGCGGCGAGCAGGAGGCTGCCCTATCGCGAGGCGACGCCGGTGATCGGCGAGGGCGAGCGTGCGGTCCGTCAGGATTTCCAAATCTGCATGCCGGTGCCGGACGGCAGCCCGTTTCACGCGTGCCGCGATAAGCTGGAGCGCCTCCTCGCCCGAGCCCTGGCCGCCATGCCGGTACCGCCGCTCGACGCCCCGCCGCGTCTCAACGACCTCGTGGTCCAGCGCTATCCCGTGGGCTCGCTCGGGATCACCGCACACCGCGATCACGTCGGCTACCGAGACCTGGTCGCGATCGTGACCATCGCCGGCCAGGCCCGCTTCTTCATCAGCAGCGACCGCTCCGGCGAGAACGCCCGCGAGGTACCAATTCCGCCGGGCAGCCTCTTGCTGATGCGCGCGCCCGGCTTCGCCGGCCGCGACGACCGCCCGTTCCACTTTCTGAACGAGGTCAGCGAGGAGCGGGTCTGCCTCGGCCTTCGTCGCGACGTGCGGGTAGAAGCGGGCTCCGTGTGACCCGCCCTGGCTATCGACAGATCCGCCATGCGCACCGATGACTTCGATTTCGCGCTACCGCCGGAGCTGATCGCCCAGCACCCGGTGACGCCGCGCGATGCTGCGCGGCTGTTGGTGATCGGCGAAGCCCTGCAGGACAAGGCCATGCGGGACCTGCCCGAGCTGCTGCGGCCGGGCGACCTGCTGGTGGTGAACGACACGCGGGTGCTGCCGACGCGACTCTCCGGGCGGCGCGGCACAGCCCGGATCGAGGCGACGCTGCACAAGGTAGAGGGGCCGGGCCAGTGGCGCGCCTTCGCGCGGCCGGCGCGCAAGCTCAAGCCCGGCGACGAGATCGTCTTCGCGCCGGACTTCACGGCGACCGTAGGGTCCAAGGGCGAGGCCGGCGAGATGCTGCTGGATTTCGCTTGTGACGAGTCCGGCCTCCTGGCCGGTTTGCACCGCCACGGCGCCATGCCGCTGCCGCCTTACATCAAACGCGACCTGGCAGACGGAGGACCCGACCCGCAAGACCGGGACGACTATCAGACGGTCTTCGCCACCCGACCGGGTGCCGTCGCCGCGCCGACCGCCGGGCTCCACTTCACGCCCGCGCTGCTCGCCCGCCTGGAGGCGCGCGGCGTCGCCCGGGTCGCGGTCACGCTACATGTCGGCGCCGGCACCTTCCTGCCGGTCAAGAGCGAAGACCCGCGCGACCACGTGATGCACAGCGAGGTCGGCGAGATTACGGGTGAGGCCGCCGGCTTGATCAATGATGCCCGGGCGGCCGGCGGGCGCATCGTCGCCGTGGGCAGCACGGCGCTCCGCTTGCTCGAGACCGCCCGCGGCGGCGACGGCCGTATCGCGCCCTTCGCCGGCGAAACGACGCTTTACCTTCTGCCCGGCGACCCCATCCGCGCGACCGATCTCATGCTGACGAACTTTCATCTGCCGCGCTCCACCCTCTTCATGCTGGTGTGCGCCTTCGCCGGCCAGGACCGCATGAAGACGGCCTACACCCATGCCATCGCCGCCCGTTACCGCTTCTTCTCCTATGGCGATGCCTGCCTCATCTATGGCAAGGGTGTTTCATGAGCGAGGCGAGATTCCACTTCGAGCTTCTGGCCGACGACGGCGCGGCGCGGCGCGGTCGCCTCGCGACGGCCCATGGCCTGATCGATACGCCCGCCTTCATGCCGGTCGGCACCGCCGCCACGGTCAAGGGGCTGCGGCCGGAGCAGGTGGCGGAGACGGGCGCGCAGATCCTGCTCGCCAACACCTATCACCTCATGCTGCGCCCGGGCGCCGAGCGGGTCGCGGCGCTGGGCGGCCTGCACCGCTTCATGAACTGGCCGGGTCCGATCCTGACGGACTCCGGCGGCTATCAGGTACTGTCCCTCGCCGACCTGCGCCAGATCGCCGAGGACGGCGTCACCTTCAAGTCTCACATCGACGGCAGCCGCCACGCGCTGACGCCGGAACGGGCGGTCGAGATCCAGGACCTGCTGGACGCCGACATCACCATGGTACTCGACGAATGCACACCCTACCCCGTCGAGCGGGACACGGCGGCGCGGTCCATGGAGCGCTCCATGCGCTGGGCCGAACGCTGCAAGGCGGCCTTCCGGGCACGGCCCGGCTATGCCCTTTTCGGTATCGTGCAGGGCAGCGTCGTGCCCGATCTCAGGCTGGCCTCCGTCGCGGCGCTGACCGATATCGGTTTCGACGGCTATGCCATCGGCGGGCTGGCGGTCGGCGAAGGCCAGGAGATCATGCTGGAGATGGCGGCGCTCTGCTGCGAGGCCCTGCCCAAGGACAAGCCGCGCTATCTCATGGGCGTCGGCAAGCCGGCCGATCTGGTGGCCGCGGTCCGGCGTGGCGTCGACATGTTCGACTGCGTGCTGCCGACCCGCTCCGGGCGCACCGCCCAGGCTTTCACCCAACGCGGCACCCTCAACCTGCGCAACGCCCGGCACCAGGGCGACCCGCGGCCGATCGACCCGGATTGCGCCTGCCCGACCTGCAGGGACTATGCCCGCGCCTACGTCCATCACCTGTTCCGCTGCGACGAGATGCTCGGGCCGATCCTTTTGACCACCCACAACCTGCACTACTATCAGGCGCTCATGGCCGCGCTGCGGGCGGCGATCGCCGAGGGCCGGCTCGACAACATGGCGGACGACTTCGCTAGGATGCAGGGCGAAGGGGATTTGCCGCCTGTCGACTGAGGCCTGAACAGAAGGCAACGAAACGTCAGGGCGTTCAAACATCCCGGCAAGACCAGACCCTGCTCGTCGCCCGTCTCGCCCCAAGACCTGAAAGGAGCCTGCCATGGCCACGACCGACGTGAGCGGCCTCACCCAGTTGGGCCGGGAGACTGCGCTGCCCGCTTCGCCCGACGAGGCAGCGCTTGAAAGCGTGCCCAATTCGCGCTCCGAAACGCTCTATCTGGTGCGCTTCACTTGTCCCGAGTTCACGTCCGTCTGCCCCATGACGGGCCAGCCCGACTTCGCCCACTTCGTCATCGACTACGCACCGGACAAGGCGCTGGTCGAAAGCAAGTCCCTCAAGCTGTTCCTCGGCTCGTTCCGCAACCACGGCGCCTTCCACGAAGACTGCACGATCCTGATCGCCAAGCGGATCGAGGAGGCGATCGAGCCCCGTTGGCTTCGGATCGGCGGCTATTGGTACCCGCGCGGCGGCCTGCCGATCGACGTGTTCTATCAGTCCGGACCGCCGCCGGAGGGCCTTTGGCTGCCCGATCAGGGCGTGCCGCCCTATCGCGGACGCGGCTAGGCCGAGCAGGACCTCGCCCGTGACCCGGCGCGACGAGATCCGCCAAGAGGCGCTGGCGCTGGGCTTCGATGCGGTGGGTTTCGCCGCCGCCGATCTCGGACCCGCGGCTAGGGATCATCTCACGCAGTATTTGGCGCTCGGCTACCACGGCGACATGGGTTGGCGGGAGTCCCGCGCGGCCGAGCGAAGCACACCCAAAAGCCTTTGGCCGGAAGCGCGCAGCGTGGTGGTGCTGGGCCTGAACTACGGGCCGGCGGGAGACCCCCTGGCCCCCCTCGCCCGCCGCGACCGGGGCACCGTTTCCGT
>CALJXB010000452.1 GCA_937974415.1 uncultured Kiloniellales bacterium | reverse complement strand
GGTCCCGCACCGGGCCGGCGCGATGCATTTTGAACTCGCGTGCCATGGCCTATGATATGGCGTCTGACGTGTGGCCTGCAAAGGGCGATAGCCTTGACGCGGGTGGCTTTTGCGCCCACCTCACGAAAGGGCGGGACAGAGGGACGATGAGACGCCATGAACACCTTGCGCACCGGAGTGCTGCTGGCTGGACTGACCGGCCTGTTCCTCGCCGTCGGCTTCATGCTGGGCGGCGAGGCTGGACTGGTGATCGCCTTCGGCGTGGCGCTCGCCATGAACGCCTTCGCCTATTGGAACTCCGACAAGCTGGTGCTGCGCATGCACGGCGCCCGCGAGGTGGGCGAGAGCGGCGAAGCGGCATCCCTGGTCAGGCTGGTCAGGCAACTGGCCGAGCAGGCGGAGCTGCCCATGCCCAAGGTCTACGTCATGGAGACCGACCAGCCCAACGCGTTTGCCACCGGCCGCAACCCCGACAACGCAGCGGTGGCAGTGACGCAAGGGCTCCTGCGGCGCCTCAGCACCGAAGAGACCGCAGGCGTGCTGGCCCACGAGCTGGCCCACGTCAGGAACCGCGACACCCTCACCATGACGGTGACGGCGACGCTCGCCGGCGCCATCTCCATGCTGGCCAGCTTCGGGCTATTCTTCGGCGGCGGCAACCGCAACAACCCGCTGGGCATCGTCGGCGTGCTGCTGATCGCCATCCTGGCGCCCATGGCGGCCATGCTGGTGCAGATGGCGATCAGCCGGGCTCGCGAATACGAGGCCGACCGCATCGGTGCGGAGATCTGCGGCCGGCCGCTGTGGCTGGCTTCGGCGCTGGAGAAGATCGCCGGCGCTGCCAAGGCGATCGACAATCAGCCGGCCGAACGCAACCCGGCCACCGCCCACCTCTTCATCATCAACCCGCTGCACGCCCACAAGATAGACGGCCTCTTCACCACCCATCCCAGCACCGCCGAGCGGGTCGCGCGCCTGCGCCAACAGGCGGTCGAGATGGGCCAGAGCCCGCGGCCCTGGGGATAATCCAGCGGGTGACCATGGGGACTCAGAGAGGGTGACCAGGGGGCTCGAGGCACGGGCGGCCGCCCTCGACCTGCTGGGCGAGGTCCTGGAGCGTCGCCGGCCTCTCGACGAGGCTCTGCAGCGGCACAAGAGGCTGTCATGGCTGGAGCCCCGCGACCGTGCCTTCGCGCGCCATCTGGTGGCCACCAGCCTGCGCCGCCTGGGCCAGCTCGACGCCGCTCTGGCGGGATTGCTCGAGCGGCCGCTGAAGCCGAAGCTGGAATCCCTGCGCCAGGTTCTGCGCCTGGGCCTCTGCCAGATCCTGTTCCTCGGGACGCCGCCCCATGCCGCGGTCGACACCTCGGTGCGGCTCGCGGCGAAGGCCGGCTTCGCTGGCCACAAGGGCCTGGTCAACGCGGTCCTGCGCCGGGCCGACCGCGAGCTGCGGCCGCGGATCGCGGAACAGGAGGCGTCGGGCGAGGCGGCCCGCCTCAACACGCCGGACTGGCTGTGGGACGCCCTCGCATCGGCCTACGGCGCGGAGACCGCCAAGGCCATCGCCGAGGCGCATCTTGCGGAACCGCCCCTCGATCTCACCCTCAAGGACTCCGCGACGGCCGAGGACTGGGCTCGGTCCCTCGAGGCCCAGGTCTTGCCCACCGGCGGCCTGCGGCTGCCGTCCGGCCAGGGCGACGTCGCCAAGCTTGCCGGCTACACGGAGGGCGCCTGGTGGGTCCAGGACCTGGCCGCCAGCCTGCCGGCCCGGCTGCTCCGCCCGGAGGCCGGGCAGACGCCAAGCGACAAAACTGTCGTCGACCTTTGCGCCGCGCCGGGCGGCAAGACGGCGCAGCTCGCCGCTGCCGGCGCCGAAGTGATCGCCGTCGATCGGGACGCCGATCGCCTGAAACGCGTGTCAGAGAACCTCGAGCGGCTGGGCCTGGCGGCGAACACGGTCGCGGCCGACGCGGCCTCGTGGCGGCCGCCGTCGCCGGTCGCCGCCGTGCTGCTCGACGCGCCCTGCAGCGCCACCGGCACCCTGCGCCGGCACCCCGATATCGCCTGGCTCAAGGGCCCCGGCGAGATCCCGTCGCTCACGGCACTGCAGGACCGCCTGCTGGCGGCGGCGGCCGACATGCTCGCGCCCGGCGGCCGACTGGTCTACGCCGTCTGCTCGCTGCTGCCCGAGGAGGGGCCGGCACGGATCGCTGCGCTCCTGGAGGGCGCCGCCCCCTTGGCCCGCGATCCGATTGCGGCCGCGGAGATCGCTGGTGAGGTTGCCGGCCTGGGCGAGCTGATCACGCCCGAGGGCGATCTGCGCAGCCTGCCGTCCCAACTTTCCGAACTCGGCGGGCTGGACGGCTTCTACGTCTGCCGGCTGCGGCGACTTTAGAGCGGTCGCCCGAAGAGCGGTCACCCAGTCAAATCGACTCGACCCCCCGCGCCTCCGAGCTGAGTCCGGCCGCTATTTCCTTTGTAGCCGATCATCGGTGCGGAACGTCGTCGGTATCCACGCCCGGGACGTAGGTGACGCCGTCGCGCTGTTTCCAGTCGACCGGCCAGACAGCAAAGAAGATGACGCATTTTTCGTCGGATTCGTAACTAATATCCATTCCTTTGGGGAGCCAGAGAACATCTCCCGGCTCGCAGACATAGCTTTCTCCGTCGACCACCATGCGGAAGGTGCCTTTGTGCACATATATGATTTCATCGCAGGTCAAGTTCCACGGGACCTTGACGTTGTTGAAGAAGTTCCAGCCTCCCATCATGGATTCGCTGTTGTGAGGTCCGATGTGAGATCTGATATAGGACTTGCCCGGCGGCAACTCCTGAAAACGATGTTCGAAATCCGAGAATTTGTAGAGTGTCGGCTTTGGCACTGTTGGCCCTCCTTGTGCTCGAGCTCGGCCTTGATGGCCCGCTCGAAAAGTACGTGCAAGGAGGTTTATGAGGCGGCTCGATTTTTTGCCGCGAACGGGGTGGCAATTACGCCCGAATTGGACCACCGCTGTGTTCGTCTGTTCGGCCGGCATACCCCGGATGGCGACCAAATTCAAATGGCGACCATGTTCGAATAGACTGGCGCGCGGGCCGCCTCGGTCAAACGCTAACTCGCCCCAAACGAACACCAATCCTGGTCGACCGCTGCGCCGCGCCTAATTGCCGGACGTTTCCCGGTTGGCTCGGGTGGACAAGGTCACGTAAGGATCGGCCGGGGCCTTATGTCTGCCCAAGACTCGAAAAACCAAGACTCGCAAAAACGCTTCTCTGCCGGCCGACTTCCGCGGCGTTCCCAAACTCGAGCGCGCCGGCCTAGGCTCCCGAGAGGTCACCCAGCCGGCTGGCCGGCTGGGCGTTCCGCTCGGGAGGCCGGTCAAGAGAGATCAGGCTTAGTTCAGGGCTTGCTTGAGTGTTTTGCCGGCCTTGAACTTCGGGAGCTTGGACGCCGGAATCTGAATGGGCTCGCCCGTACGGGGGTTGCGCCCCTCAGAAGCTTTGCGATGCGCCACGCTGAAGGTGCCAAAACCCGGCAGACGCACTTCACCGCCGCCCTTGAGCTCACCGGCGATGGACTCGAGCATACTATCGACGGCATTTGCGCCGTCGGACTTGGAAAGGCCGGTGCTGGCGGCAACGGCGGATACGAGGTCGTTCTTGTTCACAGGTCACCCCCTATGTTGCCCGGGATTGGATTGCCGGGATTGGATTGAGGGAAGTCTCGGGAATTCCCGATGTCGGCAGTTCAAGAACCTAGATCGCGCAATCCAGGCGGGTCAAACAGCAAGTCCCACGGAAAACTGCGCCCCTTAAGCCTAAAAACATATAATCGTTCATGAAATTCTTGTGGACAAGGTGGGCGGCCGTCCCCGTATCCAGCGGGCGACCAGAGCGCCTTTTCTGGGCGCCGGGAACCGACTCCAACTCGTCGGTATCGCCCTATCCTATGCCCGCCGGTGTGTCGAACAGCGTGCTCGAGAGCGGATTCAGTTCAATGTGGCGCAACGCTATCGCCTCTGGGCTGAGTGCGGCCGCTAGGCGCGGGCGGATACCCGATGCCGCACGGGTTTCCGGTGCAACGGGCGAGGCCCGCGACAGCGCGAAGGGCTTAGCCAGCCTATCGAAATGAGGCAACCCCAGTGGGGCCGGCGCTTTTGGACGGACGCCGCTCTAACCCCTTGATTCGGGGCGCGGCTGCCGGCTTGCGGGCGCCCGGGCATGCTGTTACCTAGGGGTCCCATGCAGCAGCCGATTCGTATTGCCCCCTCGATTCTCGCCGCCGATTTCGCCGCCTTGGGCGAGGAGATCCGTGCGCTGGAGGCCGCCGGGGCCGATTTCATCCACATCGACATCATGGACGGGCATTTCGTGCCCAATATCACCATCGGCCCCGAGGTGGTGCGGGCCTTGCGGCCCCATACCAAGCTGCCGTTCGACGTGCACCTCATGATCGCGCCGGTCGACCCGCTGCTGCCCGCCTTCGCCGAGGCCGGCGCCGACATTCTGACGGTCCATCCCGAGGCCGGCCCCCACACCCACCGCAGCCTGCAGCTCATCAAGTCCCTGGGCAAGAAGGCCGGCATCTCCCTCAACCCGGGCACGCCAGTGAGCCTTGCCGAACCGCTGCTGGGCGAGGTCGATCTGGTGCTGGTGATGAGCGTCAATCCCGGCTTCGGCGGCCAGTCCTTCATCCCTGGCGCGCTCGATAAGATCGCGGCCCTGCGCGAGATGATCGACCGCAGCGGCCGGGCGATCGACCTGGAGGTGGACGGTGGCATCAATTTCGAGACGGCGCCCCAGGCCGTCGCGGCTGGCGCCGACCTGCTGGTGGCCGGGACTGCGACCTTCAAGGGCGGCGCCGAGCACTATGCCGCCAACATCGCGCGGCTGCGCGGAGGCGAGTCGTGAGCGTCGACGAAACCGGCGAGGACTATGCGGCGCCGTGGCTCGAGTCGCCCTCGTTGGCCCTCCGGCGGCTCAGCAGCTTCACCCATCTGCCGGCCGAACATGCCCTCGGCCGCCTGGCCTATAGCCTGAAGCGGCCCGTCTTCGCCTCGCCCGTCTATCGCCTGGTGCTGTCCGGGCGCGCGCCGGCGGCCCTGGCGGCCGCGCTCAGCGACCCCTGGCCGGGCAACGCGGAAACCGGGGCGCAGCTGCTCGACGGCACCTTCGTTTTTGCCGGCCACACGGTAAAGTCGCCGTCGCGCCTCTGGTCGCCGAGCGGCGCCGCGCGGGACTGGCTCATGGCGCTGCACGGTTTTGAGTGGCTCGCCGATCTGCGCTCGGTCGGCGGCGACGCGGCGCGCCGGCGGGCCCGGGACCTGGTGGGCGACTGGCTGGCGAAGTACCCGCGTTGGGACCCGCTCGCCTGGGCGCCGGAGGTGACCGGCCGCCGCCTGGTCAGCTGGCTCGGCCAGTACGACTTCTTCGCCGCAAGCGCCGAGATCGATTTTCGCCAAGAGGTGCTGGAGAGCGTGGCCCGCCAGGCGCGCAACCTGGATCATGCCCTGCCGGCGGGCCTGGCCGGGACCGAGGCGATCACCGCCGCCAAGGGGCTGGTCTACGCCGGCGTCAGCCTGCCGGGCGCGGAAACCCTGGCGAACAAGGGCCTGGTCCTGCTGCAGCGGGCCCTCAATCGCCAGATCCTCGCTGACGGCGGCCAT
>CALJXB010000451.1 GCA_937974415.1 uncultured Kiloniellales bacterium | reverse complement strand
GGCGCCAGGGTCGTGAAGCAGCCAACGTCGAGCTGGCCGGCGAGGGATTCGCCCAACTCGCTGGCGTAGTGGCTGAGCCCCTCGGCCTGGCTCAAGAGGCGCTTGGTCTCGCCCAGCAGGCGCCGGCCGGCGGGCGTGAGGGAGAGCCCCTGGGCATGATGGCGGATGAACAGCTGGAGGCCGAAGACTTGCTCGAGATGGGCGATGGCAGCCGAGATCGAGGGCTGGGAGACATGCACCAGGGCCGCCGCCTTGGTCACGCTGCCGGTCTCCCCGGCGGCGGCGAAATGGCGCAGCTGCTTCAGGGTGTAGTTCATCGAAAAATCGTAGCCTGCGGGCCGCAGGAATCAAGAATTCCGATGCATGCTCCGGCTCAGGCGCCCTGGCCCGCGACCCGCAGCTCGACCTCGGCCTCGTGCAGTCGCCGGGCCAGCTTCGCCTCGGGCGCCCGGTCGGTTACCAGGGCGTCGACCTCGCCGAGATCGCAGGCCTTGACCAGGCTGGTGCGGCCGAACTTGGTGTGGTCCGCCGCCACGGTGACCCGCTCCGCCTGGTCGATGATCGCCCGGGAATACTCCGCCTCGCAGAGGTGGTAGTACATGCAGCCCTTGTCTTCGTGGAGGGCGCCCATGGAGAGGATGGCGTGGCGCACCTCGAAGCGCTTGACCGAAGCGATGGTCTCGGGCCCGAAGGCAGCACCATCGTGGGAGCGCAGCTCGCCGCCGGCCATGAATACGCGGTTGCCGTTGCGCGCCGCCAGAAGGCCGGCGATATAGGGCGAGTTGGTGACCACCACCAGATCGCTGTGGTCGGCCAGGGCGTGGGCCACATAGGCCGTCGTCGAGCCGGTGTCGATCATCAGGGACTCGCCGTTGCGCACCGCCCGGGCGACCAGGGCGGCGATCCGCTTCTTGGCCTCGGCCTGCTGGCGCATGCGCTTGTGGATCGGCGGCTCGTGGTGCTGGTCCGGCAGGACGATACCGCCGTGGACCTTTTCCACCAGGCCCTCGAGGACGAGCGGCTTCACGTTGCGCCGGATGGTCTCGTCGGAAACCTCGAGCTGTGCGGCCAGCTCGCCGATGGCACAGGCCCCCTGCTCGCGCACCAGCTTCAAGATCTCGGTCTGACGGACGGTCGGGCGCATCATGGGACGGCCTGGGCAATTTGGAGAAGGCTTGGGGCATAAACCACGATATTCCACAATTTGTCCCATAAATTCGTTGACATCAAGAGGGTTTTTGTGGCCTTTGGACTTGGACTCGATCTTGCGGCCGGCTTGGCTCAGGATGCTCCGGGTTCGCCTAGGATCCCTTTGGGGGCAGTCTTCCGTGCCAGGGTCCGGGGCACCGGCCGCGTTACCGCGGCCCGAGTTTTGGGGACTCTCCGCCCGCGGCGGCGGTTCGAAGGTGTCGGATGGGGAATGACTGAAGCGCTGCCCTCCCGGGCCGAGATCGTCATCGTCGGCGGCGGCATCATCGGCTGCTCCACGGCCTATCACCTGGCCAAGGAGCACAAGGCCGAGGTGCTGGTCCTGGAGCGCGACCGGCTCACCTGCGGCTCGACCTTCCACGCCGCCGGCCTGGTCGGCCAACTGCGCTCCAGCGCCAGTATCACCCAGCTCCTCAAGTACAGCGTCGAGCTTTACGACACCCTGGAAGCGGAAACCGGGCTCGCCACCGGCTGGAAACAGAACGGCGGCCTGCGCCTCGCCAACAACCGAGAGCGCTGGACCGAGATCAAGCGCCAGGCCACCACCGCCCACAGCTTCGGCCTGGAGATGCACCTGCTCACGGCGCAAGAGGCCCAGGACCTCTGGCCGCTGATGGACGGCTCGGATCTGGTCGGCGCCGCCTTCCTGCCGACCGATGGCCAGGCCAATCCCTCGGACATCACCCAGTCGCTGGCCAAGGGCGCGCGCCTCAACGGCGCCAAGATCCTCGAGGGTGTGACCGTGACCGGGATCCGCGTCGAGGACGGCCGGGTCCGCGGCGTCGAGACCGATCAGGGGCCGGTCGCCTGCGACAAGCTGGTCAACTGCGGCGGCCAGTGGGCCAAGGAAATCGGCCGCCTCGCCGGGGTCAGCGTGCCGCTCCAGTCCATGCAGCACCAGTACCTGGTGACGGAAGCCATCGCAGGGGTGACGCCCGACCTGCCGACCATCCGCGACCCGGACCGCCTGACCTACTTCAAGGAAGAGGTCGGCGGCCTGGTAATGGGCGGCTACGAGCTCAACCCCAAGTCCTGGGCCGACGACGGCATTCCGGAGGGCTTCGTCTTCTCCCTGCTGGAGTCCGACTGGGATCACTTCGAGCCGCTCATGGAGCAGGCCCTGGTGCGCGTGCCGGCGCTCGAAGCCGCCGGCATCAAGACGCTGACCAACGGGCCCGAATCCTTCACCCCAGACGGCAACTTCATCCTCGGTGAGGCGCCGGAGGTGCGGAACTTATTCGTCGGCGCCGGCTTCAACGCCTTCGGCATTGCCTCGGGCGGCGGCGCCGGCAAGGCGCTCGCCGCCTGGGTCATGACGGGCGAGCAGCCCATGGACCTTTGGGTGGTCGACATCCGCCGCTTCTCCACCCTGCACCGGGACGACGCCTGGGTGCGGGCTCGCACCGTCGAGGCCTGCTCCAAGCACTACACCATGGCCTGGCCCCACGAGGAGCACGAGAGCGGCCGGCCGCGCTTCGTCTCGCCGCTTTACGAGCGCCTCAAGGCGCGGCGCGCCTGCTTCGGCTCCAAGCTGGGCTGGGAACGCCCCAACTGGTTTGCTGCAGAAGGGGTCGAGCCCAAGGACGTCTACTCCTTCGGCCGCCAGAACTGGTTCGCGCACGTGGGCGCGGAGCACCGCGCCTGCCGGGAGCGAGTAGCGCTCTTCGACCAGAGCTCCTTCGCCAAGTTCGAGCTCACGGGGGCGGACGCCGAGCGGGCCCTCTCGTGGATCTGCGCAAACGACGTGGCGCGCCCCGCGGGCAGCCTCACCTACACCCAGATGCTCAACTCTCGCGGCGGCATCGAGTGCGACCTGACCGTCGGGCGCCTGGCGGAGGACCGCTACTACATCGTCACCGGCACCGGCTTCCGGACCCACGACGCCGCCTGGATCCGCCAGAACATCCCCGACGGCTGCGCCGCCGAACTCGCCGACGTGACCGAGGCGCTGGGCACCCTCACTCTCATGGGTCCCCGCTCACGGGATGTCTTGAGCCGGGTGACCGACGCGGATCTCGGCAACGAGGCCTTTCCCTTCTCGACCTTGCGGGAGATCGCGGTGGCCGGCCACACGGTTCGGGCGCTGCGCATCACCTATGTCGGCGAGCTCGGCTGGGAGCTTCACATGCCGATCGAGGCGACCGGCGAGGTCTACGACGCCCTGATCGCGGCGGGCCGGGACGTCGGCATCGCCGACGCCGGCTACCGGGCGATCGAGAGCTTACGCCTGGAGAAGGGCTACCGGGCCTGGGGCGCCGACATCACGCCGGCCGACTCGCCCTTCGAGGCCGGGCTCGGCTGGGCGGTGAAGCTCAAGAGCGGCCAAGCCTTCCTCGGCCGGGAGGCGGCCGAGCGGACCGCCAACGCGCCCAAGGAAAAGCTGCTCGCCTGCTTCACCGTGGACGATCCCGAGGTCGTGCTGCAGGGCCGCGAGACGATCTATCGCAACGGCGAGGCGGTGGGTTATCTGAGCTCAGGCGGATGGGGCTACAGCGTCGAAAAGAACATCGGCTACGGCTACGTTCGCAACGGTGCCAATGTCGGTGGCGTCGATCGCGATTTTCTCGCCTCCGGCCGCTACGAGCTGGAGGTCGCCTGCGAAAAGGTGCCCTGCGAGCTGCAATTGGGCGCGCTCTACGATCCCAAGATGGCCCGGATCAAGGTCTAGGGGCGGTCACGAGAGGAGAGGAAGTCATGGCATCCGCAAGCTTTCAGACCATCACCCCGGTCGACGGCTCGGTCTACCTCGAACGGCGCTATGCCGACGACGGCGAGATCGACGACGCCTTGAGCGCGGCGAGCGCAGCACAGGCCGCCTGGGCCGCGACGCCGATCTCCGAGCGCGCGGCGCTCTGCGCCAAGGCGGTCGACGCCTTCGTCGCCAAGGCCGACCGGCACGCCGAGGAGCTCGCCTGGCAGATGGGCCGGCCGATCCGCTTCGGCCACAGCGAGGTCGGCGGCTTCGAGGAGCGGGCGCGGCACATGATCGCCATCGCCGAGGAGGTCCTGGCCGACGTCCAGGTCGGCGAGAAGGAAGGCTTCCTGCGCTACATCAAGCGGGTGCCCCTGGGCGTGGTGCTGACGGTGGCGCCCTGGAACTACCCCTACCTGACGGCGGTCAACTCGATCGTGCCGGCGCTCATGGCCGGCAACACGATGATCCTGAAACACGCCAGCCAGACGCCGCGCTGCGGCGAGCGCATCGCCGACGCCTTCGCCGAGGCCGGCCTGCCCGACGGCGTGTTCCAGGTGTTGCACCTGTCCCACGAGGCCACCGCCAAGATCATCGCCTCCGACGAGGTGGACTTCGTCGCCTTCACCGGCTCGGTGCCCGGCGGCGCCAGCATCGAGAAGGCGGCAGCGGGGCACTTCCTCGGCGTCGGCCTCGAGCTGGGCGGCAAGGACCCGGCCTATGTGCGGGCCGATGCCAACCTCGGCCACGCAATCGAGAACCTGGTGGACGGCGCCTTCTTCAATTCCGGCCAGTCGTGCTGCGCCATCGAGCGGATCTACGTGCACGCGGACCTTTACGAGCCCTTCGTCGAGGGCTTCGCCGAGCTCACCCGCCAATACAAGCTGGGCAGCCCGCTCGACCCCGGGACCACCCTGGGGCCGGTGGTGCGCACCTCCGCCGCCGACTTCGTGCGCGGACAGGTCGAAGAGGCGGTCGCGGCGGGCGCCAAGGCCCTGGTCGATCCGACCGGCTTTCCGGCCGACGCGCCCGGCACGCCGTACCTCGCACCGCAGGTCCTCGTCGACGTGGATCATTCCATGCGGGTGATGAGCGAGGAGAGCTTCGGGCCGGTGATCGGCATCATGAAGGTGGGCTCCGACGAGGAGGCCATCGGGCTCATGAACGACAGCCCCTTCGGCCTGACCGCCGCGGTCTGGACCGAGGACACCGAGGCCGCAATCGCCATCGGCGACCGCATCGAGACCGGCACCTGGTTCATGAACCGGTGCGACTACCTCGACCCGGCGCTGGCCTGGACTGGGGTCAAGCACTCCGGGCGCGGCTGCACCCTGTCGCGCCTCGGCTACGAGGTCCTGACCCGGCCCAAGTCGTACCACTTGCGGACCGCCACCTGAGGGAGACCGCT
>CALJXB010000450.1 GCA_937974415.1 uncultured Kiloniellales bacterium | reverse complement strand
TGCTCGTCCTCGCCCTTCAGCTTGATCCGCACCACCGTGCCTTCGGCGTTGATCAGGTCGGCGGTCTTCTGGCGGCAGACCAGGGTGACATCGTGCCCCGCCATCAAAAGCTTGGTGCCGAGAAGGGAGCCGTAGGACGCGCCAAGAATAAGAACGTTGCGTGACATGCTTTGCTTTCCCCCGGTGACAATCCGCCCCTGACGCCAAGACAGGGCGCCGACATCCTAGTGTAGCGAACCCCGTGTTTACCAGCGCCCACGCGTCCTGGGACGCCTGTGGCTCCATTTCAACACAGGGGGTCCTAGGCGAGGGCTGGCAAGCAATTGCCACGAGAGGTGGTTCGACCCTAAACCCTAGCGGCCCGAGCGTTGGAGACGGACTCGGAGCCGCTATGAGGCACAGCCCGGACCGTGAAACGTTACGTCGGTGATGACCCCGCCTTCGACCGTGAAGCTGGTCTCGCAATAGCTCTCGCTGTCGGCGACGCCGCCACCCGTCACGGTGGACAGCGAGACCCCGGAGCCGGAGCTGCCGATGGTGATGGCGGGCAAGACAGCCAACCCGCCGCCGCTCTCGGAGGTCTTGGAATAGGTCAGGATGCGCTCGCCGCCGATGACGTCGTGAACCTGGTCCGGCTGCCCCCAGGAACTCGCCACCAAGTCCGCCTCGCTGGCGCCGATCCACCGCTCCACGTCTTCCCGGTAATCTGCCTCGCTGGCGCAGGCCGCGAGCAGCAGAGCGGCGATGACGAGCCACAGGTGTTTCATGCCCAATTCTCCCGTCCAGCCTCCCGCGGCCAACTTAAGGGCCCCGGGATGACGATCCCTTAGCCTTAGATGCCTGAGAAATCAGGTCAAGCCCAGACAGTCCGGTGCTGCCGTCTGATTTCGGGGAAGTGCTCATTTCCTACGAGACCTATGCCCTAATCAATGATCAGATCAGGCGCGAGGAAAAGAGTTCCATTCAAGTGAAGGGCCTAGCCCATCCGGTTTAAATCGGCCATGAACTGGCGTTCAACTGGGTGACGCACGAGATCCCCTACCGGAACACAATGCGGTCGCGCCCCGGGCGCCGCAGTGTACAGCCGTTGACCGAAAGCGATCGAGAAGGGACAGACAATGGGATCCGGCCATTCGCGCATGACGCCACGGGCGGTCGCCGCGGCGACAAGCGGCAACGTGCTGGAATGGTACGATTTCACGGTCTACGGCTTCCTTGCCCCGACGCTCGGCCGGATTTTCTTTCCGTCCGACGACCATGTCGCGTCCCTGTTGTCCGCCTTCGCGGTGCTCGCGGTGGGCTACGCGGCTCGGCCAATTGGCAGCGTGATATACGGGCACATCGGCGACCGCTTCGGCCGCAAGCCGGCCTTGCTGTCGTCCGTGACGCTGATGGGGGTCGGCTCCCTTCTGATCGGCTTCCTGCCGACTTATGCCGAGATCGGTGTCACTGCCGCGGTCCTGCTGATCGTGATCCGGGTCGTTCAGGGCATATCGGTGGCCGGAGAGTACATGGCCTCCGGTGTTTTGATCGTCGAGGAGGCAAGGGATCGGTCGCGCGGCTTCGTCGGCAGCTGGATCGCATGCGCCATGATGCTGGGTTGCGTCCTCGGGTCGGGCGTACCGGCCCTGATCACGTCCTTCCTGACCGACTCGCAGATCAGCGCTTGGGGGTGGCGCATCCCGTTCTTCTTCGGGGGCGCGGTCGCGCTATTCGGCGCCGTGCTGCGTCTTCATCTGTCCGAATCCACGGCGCTAAGCGGCACGGCCGAGCGGAGCAAATCGCCCATTCGAATGGCCGTCAGAGAGTACTGGCCGAGCATCTTGCGAATGATTGCGCTGCTGATCCCGACGGCCATCATCTACTTCATGATATTCGTGTATGCAGCGTCCTATCTCACGGGCCGGATGCATTTCTCCACGGCGCAGGCACTCGACATATCGACGATCAATCTCGTCGCTATCGCCGTTCTCGGGCTCGCGGCCGGCTATTGTTCGGATCGCTTCGGTCGTCGCGCCGTCCTGCTGTTCGGAGCGATCGGAACCTTGATCGTTGCCTGGCCCATGTGGCTCCTGATGCACCAGGACTCGCTTGTGCTCGTGTTCCTGGGCCAGTTGGGGTTTGCCGGGTTCAATGCGATCGGCTGGGCGCTGTCGATCACGGTCCTGTCGGAGATGGTGCCGACGCGGGTGCGCTGCAGCGCCGTTGCGCTGAGCTACAACGCGTGCATGGCGGTCTTCGGCGGAACGACGCCGATCGTCGCCACCTACCTGGTCACCCGCACCGGCGACGACTATGCGCCGGTCTACTACGTGATGGCGGCGACGCTGGTTTCCTTGCTGGTCATCCTGCGCCTGCCCAAAACGGCGGCATCCGCCCGGTAACGCGCGGTTTGACCGCCACACCCCGCCGCAGAAGGGCCCGAGTTGCCATCAGCCGATGGGCATGCCACAGTTTTTTTGGGCGTTATGGGGGATCATCAGGACAAGGCCGGTCTCGGGCTCCTTATAACCAAATGAGACCGAGCGGGGGGCACGGTGGCGCAGGCTTGGCAAGGCGGCTTGAGGTAAAGCGTGAGCGCCTCTTGGCTCCAGATGCTTCGAGCATCTTCAGTCGACTGGTGTTACAGTGATCCCGTACCAGGGCGCAGAGCAGTCTCGAGCGAAGGTCAGGAAGCTTGAGTTTGCCCGCCAGCGATCCGAAGCCTGGTGGACCTTTGGAGGAAGCTCCGGCCCCGGATCGGATCGGCGGCAGTCTGTGATTAGCATTCCGCCAAATGCCTCTCTCTTGGCGGGTCTGGTGTCAGCGAGGTTCGCGACCAGCACACAAGCCGGAAAGCTCGTGATTCAGGCACAGCCGAAGGCGGACGTGGTGCACCGGCCAGGCCGCCCGCCAGATCACTGCGATGCGGTGGTTATGGCTTTCGCGAAAGGCGGCAACGGTACCGGCAGGCAGGCCGGACCAGCGCGGCGGATTAACACGATCCGCTCACACGGGCAGAAGAGGCAAATCCATGGCAATGACGGACGACGACATTGATACGTTGGCGAGCTGGCTGACGTTCAATCATGATCTGCCACTTTGGGAAGTCTTGGCAGCAATCACCAAGACATGGCCTGACATTACTGCCGAAGAGATCAAACGGGCCATTCGTCGCATGAAGGAAAAGGCCAAGGATAAACTCAACCACCAAGCCGAGGCGATCAAGCGGCGTGCGCATTTCCGGCTGGTCGGTGCCGATTTTCACGGTGAGTCTGCTTGAGAGTGAGTTTCCTTCGGCCCTCGACCGGTCCCTAACACCCTGGCTAGTGAACCTTTGGCGTCTGGCGCGGGGAGCGAAGCGGACGCGTTACGAACTCGTAAACCGTCCGAATCCACGGCACCGGAATACTCGCCCC